>JAFWRA010000074.1 GCA_017508895.1 Bacteroidales bacterium | reverse complement strand
GAACAAAGCAAATGCCCTCCATCGCGCAAAGCCTTGACTATCGCGTCGATGTGGGCATCAGCTTTATAAGGTTGGTACTTTATGCTTGCCACAGTATTCAGAAATTGTGGCGCAAAGATACAAAATTATTCTTCTTCTACCTTCGCTCGCTTCGAGTCCCAAATCATGTAGACGATGATGGCGATGTACATCACCAAGGCGATGAGGCCAGCCCATGGGGTTTCGTTGAAGAAGCCACCATCGGCAGTACGTGCCACAGCATCCACATTGCAGAACTTGAGGATGGCGCTCACCACACCCATCAAGGCACCACCGGCGATGAAGCCCGAGGCGATGAGGGTGCCGCGGTTGTAGCGGGCATCGTTGAGTTTCTGGTCTTTGCTACGGCTGCTCACGAACCACGAGATGGCACCACCGATGAGCAGCGGCACGTTGAGATCGATGGGGATGAACATACCCAAGGCGAAGGGCAGTGCAGGGATCTTGCAGAAGTTGAGTATCAAGGCGATGGCGGCACCGATGCCGTAGAGCAGCCAAGGGGCGCTACCGCCCGACATCATCGGCTCGATGACGGCACTCATGGCATTGGCTTGTGGCGCAACCAAAGCTCCGTCACCTACGAAGCCATAGGCCTTGTTCAGTATCATGATGACGCCAGCGACGGTGGCAGCAGCCACGGCCACGCCGACGAACTTCCAGATCTCTTGTTTCTTGGGTGTCGTGCCAATCCAGTAACCTACTTTCAGGTCGGTGATGAAGGCCCCTGCCACGGCCAATGCCGTACATACCACGCCGCCGATAATCAAGGTGGCGGTCATGCCATCGGGACCGCTCAGTCCAGCAGCGACCATTACCAACGAGGCCAATATCAAAGTCATCAACGTCATGCCGCTCACGGGGTTGCTACCCACGATGGCGATGGCGTTGGCGGCCACTGTCGTAAACAGGAAGGCGATGACGGCCACGACCAAGATGCCAATCAAGGCGTGCCATACGTTATGAACTACGCCGAACCAGAAGAACAGGAAGGTGACGATGAGCACGGCCACGATGCCGATGACGATGGTCTTCATGGGAATATCTTGTTGCGTGCGGTCGACGGCTTCCACCGTGGCTTTCTTGCCCTTGAACTCGTTGGCGGCGAGGCCGACTGACGACTTAATCACGCCCCACGACTTGATGATGCTGATGACACCCGCCATGGCGATGCCTCCGATGCCGATGTGACGTGCATAGTTCTTGAAGATTTCTTCAGGTGCCATGGAGCCGATGGTGGCGGTGATGCCAGCGTTCATCAGGTCAACGATTTGGTCGCCCCAGATGAGGTTCATGCCTGGGATGATGATGAACCACACCAGCATGGAGCCGCAGCAGATGATGAAGGCGTATTTCAGGCCGATGATGTAGCCCAAGCCGAGCACGGCGGTACCCGTGTTCACCTTGAACATCAGCTTGGCTTTATCGGCCAAGGCAGCGCCCCAACCCATCATGCGGGTGGTGAGGGTCTCCGACCACCAGCCGAAGGTGGAGACGATGAAGTCGTACAAACCGCCAATCAATCCGCTGATAACCAACAATAAGGAGTCCTTACCCTTCTTCTGTCCGCTGACCAACACCTGTGTGGTGGCTGTGGCTTCAGGGAAGGGGAACTTGCCGTGTTGCTCCTTAACGAAGTACTTGCGGAAGGGGATGAGGAACAAGATGCCCAGGATGCCGCCCAACAAAGAGGCGATGAACACCTGCCAGAAGTTGATTTCGATGTGGTAGCCCTTGCCTTGCAGGATGTAGAGCGCAGGCAGGGTGAAGATGGCACCTGCCACCACGCCTCCCGAGCAGCCACCAATCGACTGGATGATGACGTTTTGCGACAAAGCATCGTTCTTGCGGGCCAATCCCGTCAGTCCGATGGCGATGATGGCGATTGGGATGGCGGCCTCAAACACCTGCCCGACTTTCAGGCCGAGGTAGGCGGCGGCAGCCGAAAACAGGATGGTCATCAGCAGGCCGATACACACCGACCATACTGTAACTTCCTGGTACTTCTTGTTTTTCGAGAGTATCGGCTCATACTCTTCGCCCGGTTTCAGTTCGCGTTGCGCGTTCTCGGGCAGTTTGAATTGGTCGTTTTCCATATAGTGAATGTTTGAAATATCAACGGAAATGAATTGCAATAATAGGAAAATAAATGATTGTATGACATTTTGTGTAGTGTTTTTTCTCACGCAGAAATCGCAGAATTATGGGAATCGCGAAGCGATAAAAAAAATGAGCCCGGTAGGTTCTGCGAGTTCTGCGGATTCTGCGTGAAACTACTGTCTACATTTTTTTTGCGAGAAAATGACAAATTAATTTGTCTAATTGGAAAGTTTACTTTACTTTTGCAGCGTCAAGATTGATAAATAACTATTCTGCCTCATTAAAGACCGCGGAGTAAGGACCCGCGAGGTGGAAACAAAACAAATGAATAAAAAAATCAAAACGATTGTCGGAATTGCTACTATGACAGCGTTCTTGACCATTTTTGCAGCATGCAATTTACAATCGTGTCTGTTGTCTTCGTGTGCATTGAGTGATGCTAAACCTTCAAAACCATTTAAGTTGGTTGTAAAGATGCACGAAACGGATTGTTTCTCATGTTTGCAAGGAGATGCAGTGTTAAAAGACCTTATTGAGGTCGCAGACGCCGAAATTGTTTTTAATGGATTGAATGAAAAAAGCATTGAAAAATTCTTGGAAACCAATTCATTAAATTATCTCAGCGAGATGAAAAAAGTAAAAATCATCAGCGATATCAATGAATACGAAAAGTTGAATATTACACCAACAGTTTCAGAAGGATTCCTATATGATAATCATGATTCTGAGTTCTTTCGATTTCAATTCAGAATGGATGGTCGCACGATGAAGCAGTTACAAAATATCTATCAAGAAGGGAAGACACTTATGGAGACAGGCGAGGCTGTTGTGCTGCAAACAGAATACAACAATAGTGGTATAGGTTTCCTTATTCAGGAAAATTGTTATGTTTTGCTGAATAGACCATTGAACCTTTGCCAGTTTTTTGATAAAAACGGTAGATTGATTCGTGAAATCAGTGGAGACTCGATTGATTGTAGAGACATATTTCCCGAAATTGTTTCGTTAGATTCAAAGATGGTGAGTGGGCTTGAACAAATTGGAGGATTACATGTTTCAATAATAGATGTTTTTGTTTATGGAAGAGAGGTTTGGGTTGGTTGTCAAGTTCCATTTGTTAACAATGAAGGCAATAAGATGGTACATCATTCGTATTATGAGGTACTGTCATATTCATTATTTGACCAAAACCAAAAATATGAACATGTTTTCGATGGTAGGAAAGATGATGTTTCGGCGATTAGTTTTGACATAAGAGCGGATGGAGGTGTTGATGCGTTGATTTTTAGGGCCATGGAAAAAGATACAGCGAGATGTTATGAGCGTGCTAGATGTCAATGGGATAATGGAAAGTTAACACTGATTGACGAAAGGCGGGTTGATTATCCAAGTTTCGTTCGGAAGGACTTCTTGTTGTACTCTCCTTCATTGCAGGATGGATTGTTGAATGTTTCTTTCACGGACTATCTTATGGATATTGATGATAAAACCATTTTCACGCTTCCTTTCCATTGTAATGCTTACGTTGAGGATAATGGTGGTTTTGACATGAGATTGAATATGGATGCGAATCTTATAGATTGGGCCTATGATGGTGTAATGTTAGGAGTAATATATTTAGATGTAAAAGAAAATAAATATTACTATCTCTCAAGAACTATTGGTGAGAAGGACTTTTCACGGGTTGACTTGCCGGTTTTTGAAGTTCCAATTATTAGATTTTCATTACAGACCCCGCGACTTGTTCGCTGTATTGATCAACATTTTTGTATTCATTCTCTTGTTATGAACAGATGATTTTTTCATATTTTTGCAACGATATAGAGAATGGTGATAATATGAGAGATAACTATTTGTTTCCGCAAAAATTCAGAACCTATGGATGGGTCATTGTTTGTGTAGCAATTATTTCTACTATTGCTTATTCAATATCATGGCGGCGTTTCCATTGGATGCCTGTCGTAAAAATGCCTGTGATTTATAATGGGCTTGAGACTCAGGGATTCTTCACAACGGCATTGTGTACGCCTATATATATTATTATGGCACTGCTTGTGATAGGTCTTTTGCTGGTCGGGTTCTCAAGGGAAAAAGTTGAGGATGAGTTTGTCGCATTTGTTCGTATGCGAAGTATGGTTTGGGCGGCAAAGGTCAGTGCAGTTGTCTTTATTTTGACGGATTTGCTGCTGTTTGGCATTCCGTTCCCCTATGGTGCGTGCTCGATATTTATTTTCTTTTTATTCTTATTCGTAATAAAATTCCGCATTGCATTGTTCCGCTTCAACAAAGGAGGCTCGCAATGAAGAACCGCTTGAAAGTGGCGCGGGCCGAAAAAGACCTCACGCAAGAGGATTTGGCCAAACTTATCGGTGTGAGCCGGCAGTCGATAAATGCCATTGAATCAGGGCGCTATGTGCCTTCCACGGTCTTGGCTCTGAAGATGGCGCAGGTGTTCGGGAAACCTGTGGAGGAGATTTTCTTCCTCGAAGAGGAGGATTGATTTTTTTCTCACGCAGAATACGCAGAACTATGTGAAGCCTGCCGGACGATTACTTTGCGTCGCATAGCGATTCCTATAGTTCTGCGATTTCTGCGTGCGGATTCAGGGTCGCTTGGCGTCATTACGAGGAACGAAGCAATCCAGATAAATAGTTCCCTTTCTGGATTGCTTCGTCGTTCCTCCTCGCAATGACGTTTGCGTGGTAATTACTTAACGATGGTGAACTTGTTCGTTATTGTCCCTTTATCCCATTGAATCCTAACGAAATACATCCCTTCAGCCAAACCCGTCACATCAATCTGCTGGGTTTCATTGGTGATGTGGCCTGAGAGCAGCGTTTGGCCTGTCATGTTGGTGATGAAATATTCGGTTTCCGCCTGTAGAGACGTTGCGCGCAACGTCTGTACAAACAAGATACCGTTCGTAGGATTAGGATAAACCTTGATTTCCATCGCGTTGTTCTCATCAACGGACAGCACATCCTTATCCAGACATTCCGACCAAGAAATAGTGTTTCCACCATCGGTGCTGATGCCGTATTTGTATTGTCCAATCGGCAAGGCATCCCAACCATAATCTACGTAATGGGCATCGGCCACGTTTGAAGCAATCAGCTCGGCATTGCTTCCATCGCAGTTGGCGCGGAAGATGCTGTAGGTGTTGCCCACGGTGATGTCGTCGATGTAGAAGGCGTTGTCGTATTCGCCCTCAGCGAGTTGGTTGGCATATTTCCATTCCAGGATGTGGTTGCCAGGGCCGATAGCTACGGTGTAGCGCGTCCACGGCACTTCGTCCTTCAAGGTCTCGCCATATTGCACATTGT
>JAFWRA010000073.1 GCA_017508895.1 Bacteroidales bacterium | reverse complement strand
TTTTGAAGGTATGTCATACCGAGTCCTTCCGCCCATGTCATACCGACCGACGAAGGAGGGAGTGTATCTATAGGCGGAAGGGCGAGTGTATCTATTCCTTCAAAAACTTATAGTATTCATTTACTAGGCTTTTATACCCCAATGCTTTTAGTTGGGCATAGTCCGTTTTGTAATTCGCCTTGCAGTGTTTTCCCGTGCCGAGGAAACGAATGTACTGCTGCAGGTAACGGTCGATTTCCTTTAAGCCTTCCATTTGGTTGATGACGGGGAAGAACCATCGCGACCAGGTGAGTGTTTCAGGGTCGTCGCTCTCAAAGAACTTGCGGTTAAAATAGTTAATGAGGCCTTTCATGGCTTTCTCGGGCTCGATGTGGTTCTTATGGCTCCACCGCAACAACGATCGTGCCTTGCGCGAGATCTTACCTTTCATCTTCTTTTTGGTGGCTTCCGAGATGTCGATGTCGTGACCATGGCATTTAAAGCCTAAAAACTCGTAAGCCTCATCTGGTGTATAGATTATCTCCTTGTCGGGGTTAATTTCCAAATGATACTGTGCCAAAAAATGGCACATCTGATTTTTGTAATGTTGAAGCGTGTCATAGTCAGGCGCGAACATGATGATGTCGTCGGAATAGCGGGCGTAGATTACACCTTTATTATAATAATAAAAGTCCACTTCCTTTAGGTAGACATCAGCGAGGAAAGGTGCGGTGGGCGTGCCAGCCATTACGCCGTGTTTTTCCTCAATGACTTGGCCATTACTGACAGCAAGGTTGGTAGTCAGCAGCTTCTCGAAGAAATGGTACAAAGATGTATCGTCAGCCAGCATTGTTTTCAGCATTGGTAGCAGAATGTCGATATCGATAGAGTTGAAATAGTCGTGGATATCGAGTTTGTAGGCCCACATCTTTTGTCCGCGAATAGCCTTGTTGATTTTGAAGATGGCATCAGAGGCTTTCAGGCCGCGTCGGAAGGCATAGCAGTTGGGTGCAAACTGGTTGTCGTATTTATAGAGCAGAAAGGCAATGAGTTTAAGGATGAGCATCTCTTCGGGTGCAAAGCTGTAAACTACGCGTTTCTTGCCCGAGCCCATCTTATTGACAAGTTTCTTGGTTGGGAGACCCAGTCCTTCGCCCTGTGCGATTTTTGTGGCCAGAGGGAGATAGTCTTCCCTTTCCACAAAGGCATCGGCTTCATCGAACTCATGCCAGTTGAAGCGGCCTTTCAGTAGGCGGTAGGCGAGAAACTCCTCCCAGGTTTTTTGAAGGGTCAGTTGAGATAAGATGGGGACGCGAGACGGCCCTTCGACAGGCTCAGGGACCTTTTGTCCCGTGTCCAGAAGTCCCGTGTCTCGCGTCAAAGACATACTAAAGATAGATGTTGAGATTAATGAAAAAGAAAAAGGGGAAAGATTTTGAATCCGCAAACTTGCGGATCACGAGAGGGTACCTTGTCGGGTTGCCTGCAAAACCGAGAAATGAACGACAAGGCTGCCTCCTTCGGCAGGCGCAGCAGTGCTGCATCCCCTTTTTCTGTGTCTTTATTTCAAGAACTTGCGGATGCGGCCAATAACGTAGTCGCGTTCGTTGGGCATCTGCGTATAGAAGTTGATGTAAGGGATGCCCAGTTTCTTGGCGTACATCCTGGAGATGAGGTACTTCACGTTGCTGTCGTGGCTATGGCCTTTGCCAAGCATCACCACACCTTGCGGGGTGCCGGCTTGTTCGAGAACGAAGGTGTAGGGTTGACCCCATTCGGCTTTATAGGCTTGTTGGGGACGACTCTTATAGAGTTTGAACTCGTCGGTGGCAAAGCCAACCACGTTGGTCACGGCCACGTTTTCCTTGAGGCTATACTCTGGAAATTCCGTTGTGAGAATCTCTCTGAAGAAAGTTACCCATTCCGCATCGGTTCTTTCCTTTTCTTCGTAGTGTGTGGAAGCAGCAGATTGTGGCGTTGGTTTGGGCTGCGCCGTAGTGGTGTTTTGTCTCTGGTCGGCTTCGATGCTGTCCTTGACGGTTTTCACCACTTTTGAGAAGAGTTTTCCGAAGTCCATGGTATTAGATTTTTAAGTTTGGTGCAAAAATAAAGTTTTTTTTCAGATAATGATGGAATGAGTTTTCCTTTTTACTTTACCGCCACTCGTACTATATGGTTTTTCCCATTGGTGTCCATGATGCGAAGCAGATAAAACCCTTCCACTAAACCAGCCACATTGATTTCATGCGCATCGCGCATGGTCTTCACCAACTGCCCATGGATATTGTAAACTTTCACCTCGGCGGGATGGATGCCTTCAATAACAACCCTGTCCGTTGCTGGATTGGGATAAACGCTAACGTTTTCCACTTCTTCCTCGACTCCATCAAAAACCTTAAAGTGAGCCATAAGGTCCATATCCTCCACCAAATCAAAACTATACACGGCTTCTCGCGACAATACCATGCCATCCCATTTCCAACAATCGAACTCATACCCTTGCAACGGAACAGCCTCAACTGTTGCGCTTTGACAACAATCAGGTTCTACTGAAATAGTGGCTATACCCATTTGATTATTATCACTCTCAACAGAGAGATGGTATGGAAAATCAGCGATGATGTTATTGAATAGATTCCAGTTAACCGAAGTTTGGTACTCGCATAGAGATTCACAAGGAACTTCAATCGGCATATTACGGTCTCTGAAAGTGTTATTGTAAATCGAAGGAGGCACTATGGGCTTGGCATACACTTTCTTAAGGTTGGTCGAATTGAAAGCTGACGGTCCCATCTGCGCCACCGACCCGCCCAAAGTTAAGGTATCGAATTGTGAATCCATGAAAGCGATTTCTCCCACGGAAACAACCGATTCTGGCATAATGAGATGCCCTTTTGCTCCACAACTAATAAAGGCTCCTTCTCTGAAGTTCCGAACTCCTTCGGCTATTTTCAGGGAATCCATCTGCCTTGTGAAACCGAAAGCATAAGCCCCAATGTATATGTCTTCACCTCCTCTTTCCTCTATTGTCAGCGACTTGATGTGGGAGTATAAAAAAGCATCTGCTCCGATATAGGTCACCGAGCTCGGAATGGAGATGTGGGCTTCAAACCTTGAAGTGTTTACAAACATACTGGCCGGAATAGCGGTCACACCCTCGCCTATGGTTAATGTTGTGACATGACAAGTAGCATCAATGAGATTGTAGGACATATCTTTGCAATGAAGGGCGTTGAAATGAACCGTTCTCACATCATAACAACTGCTAAATGGCATAGGGCCAATACTGTCGACAGAAGTGCCAATGGTAAGTTCTAAAAAGTCTTTTGCATGTTCAAACGCGTAAGTGTCAATGAAAGTAACCGAATTAGGTATTATAAGATGGCTGGTGAAGCGCACTGACGTAAAAGCACTTTCGCCAATGCTTTCCAAAGTGTTTGGCAATGAAAGGACACGTAAATTAGAGCATTTGAAGAAAGCAAAATTCCCAATAGCCGTCACGGTATAGGCCACACCCATATAGTCCACGCTTTCAGGAATCAATAGATCTCCAGTAGGCTTGTTATAACCATAATAGTATTCATATTCCCCGTTTTGGCAAGGAAAAGTAACTGTTACGGAAACTCCATCGGCGTTGATGTTATAATAAAGTGTTTGACCAGAAGTACAGATGGCTTCGAAATTATAAGCATAAAGTCCTCTCGCACTCAGCAGGAGCGCAAGAAGAATATAAATTTTCAGGCGTTTCATTGTTGTGAACGTTTATAATTGTATGCGCACAAAATTATAATAAAATTCAATAAAAATTTCCAACACAAGGCTTTGTCCCTATGATTTTGTGTTTTTAACTTTTTAGATATTTGTTAATCAACGATTTAATAAATACCAGAAGTTTCGCATTACAAATGCTGATATTCGATTTTGGCGGATTGCAAATCCGCCAAAACTGGTAATGCGGACAAAAATAACAAAAAAACCCCGCCACGGCAACCGCAGCGGGGAAAAAATGCAATACTTATGAAAAAATACTCTTTTATTCTTCTTCCTTCTGGCTTTCTTCGTACTCCTTGAGGAGGCGGTTCTGCACATCGGTGGGCACTTGCTGATATTCAGCATACTTCATGGTGAAAGTGCCACGGCCCGAAGTCAGCGAGCTCAGTGAGGTGGAATAGCGGTCCATCTCGGCCAACGGAACCTTGGCGTGGATGGTCTGGTAGTTGTGGTCGCTGTCCATACCCATGACGATGGCGCGACGGCCTTGCAGGTCGGTCATAACGGC
>JAFWRA010000072.1 GCA_017508895.1 Bacteroidales bacterium | reverse complement strand
GGGCATGATCCTGACCGCCCGTGAGGACGCCGCCTTCCGCGCCAAGGCCATCGAATACGGCATCTCGCAAATCGACGGCGGCACCAACCTGCAGATTGGCGACTACAAATACCACCATGAGGAAGAGGAGAAGAATAGCGATAAGCAGGAGGACCAAAACCTGCACCGCGAGCAGTTCAAGATTGGCGACGACCGCTCGTTGGGCGACATCATCGACAAGCTCCTCGACCACGACTTCATCCCGAGCTTCTGCACGGCCTGCTACCGTCTGGGTCGCACGGGCGAGCACTTCATGGAATTCAGTGTGCCAGGCTTCATTAAGCGCTACTGCACGCCGAATGCCATCCTCACTTTGAGCGAGTATCTGGTGGACTATGCCACTCCTGAAGTCGCAGCCAAGGGCTGGAAGTGCATCGAGAACAACTTCAAGAATGTCGATCCGAAGTTCTTGGACGAGCTGAAGAGCCGCATCGAGCGCATCAAGAAGGGCGAGAGAGACCTTTACTTCTAAGGCTAGAATGACTAACTCCAAACCATACCCGTCATTGCGGGCTCAGACCCGCAATCTCCTGAATGGAAAGGGATGACCCTTCAGTGTGGGAGATAGCGGATCAAGTCCGCTATGACGGCAAAAAGAAAAAAGGAAGTCATTCAAAGTTGAAAGATTCCAAAAAAGATTATTAGATAGTGAAAAAGCCTTCCGTTTAATGGCGGAGGGCTTTTTTTGGATGCCTTACGGCAGAAATCTTAGAAAATCTATTTCAAAATCTTTAGAAAAGCTTTTTTGATTGATTTTGAATTGATTTTTGAAAGATTTCTTGCAACGCAATCCCCATCATAAATTATCCTTAAAATACTGCGTAATCTTGGTAATCAGATGCGCCCTGTCCATGCCGTAGACATTGTGGTCGTGGCCGGGATAGACGAAATAGTCTAACTGTTTGCCGTTGTGGATGCAGTTCTCGACGAAGACGAGGCTGTGCTGCCATACCACCACGGGGTCGGTGGTGCAATGGATCATCAGGAGCTTGCCTTCCAGTTTGTCGGTCTTATTTTCGAGGCTGCACAGCTCATAGCCTTCAGGGTTCTCTTGAGGTGTGTCCATGTAACGTTCGCCGTACATGATTTCATAGTACTTCCAATCTAACACAGGACCGCCTGCCACGCTCACCTTGAACACCTCGGGATGGTTGATCTTCAGCGAGGTCGACATGAAGCCGCCATAGCTCCAACCATCAGAACCGATGCGGTTAGCATCAACATAGGGCAGAGACTTCAGCCAGTTGATGCCCACCATCTGGTCGCGCATCTCGAGTTGGCCGCATTGACGGTGGATGCACTGCTCAAAGGCTTCGCCACGGTCGGCAGAACCACGGTTGTCGAGGGTGAAGACGAGGAAGCCTTCCTGGGCGAGGTAGTTCAAGTAGATGCCAGCGCCTGCCGTCCATTCATCGGTGATGAGTTGGGCATGAGGACCACCGTAAACATAAACGATGACGGGATATTTCTTCGAAGCGTCGAAGTTGTAGGGCTTGATGAGGCGGGTGTAAAGCGTCTGGCCGTCCTCGGCTTTCAGGGTGCCAATGGTGGTCTGGCCAATGTAGTAATCCTTCAGAGGATTTTCGGCTTCGTGCAAGCGTCTGACAAACTTGCCGTTTTTGTCTTGAACATCAACGTTGTAGGGTACATCGGTGCTATTGTAGAAGTCGAGGAAATACTTGCCGTTGGCGGAGGGAACCACATCGTGCGTGCCGTGTTCCTTGGTGATTTGGGTCACCTTGCCGCTCTTGAGTTCCATCACGTAGCAGTGGCGTTCAAGCGGACTCACTTCGGTAGAGCGGTAATAAATGTTTTTGCCGTCTTTCGAGAAGCCGTTGAAGTCGGTGATGACGAAATTGCCTTTGGTGAGTTGCTTGCAAGTGCCTTTGCTGATGGTGTAAAGATAGAGGTGATAATAGCCATCGCGCTGGGCCTTCCAGATGAACTGGTCGGGGTTGTTGGGCAGAAAGTAGGCGGGACCTTGCGGCTCCACATATTGCTCGTCGCGGTCTTCAAAAATGGTCTGGATGAAGTCGCCAGTGATGGCATCGTACTCGTTGAATTTCAGGTGATTCTGTTCACGGTTCAACACACCGATGTAAATGCGCTTGTTGTCGGGGTTCCAAGTGATGGCAGTGAGGTACTGCTCGGCAGGTTCGCCTGTCTTGACGACGACTTCCTTGCCTGTGGCTATGTTATAAATGTGCAGCGTCACCTGGTGGCTCGTCATGCCGGCCATGGGGTATTTGATGGGCTTGGTGGTGGCGATGCGCTCAGTGATGTCGACCAAAGGATAGTCAGTCACCATGCGCTCGTCCATGTTGTAGTAGGCGAGGAGCTTGCCGTCGGGCGACCAGAAAATGCCGCCGTTGATGGCAAACTCGTTGCGGTGCACGCTTTGACCGGCAATCACACCTTCGGGGTTATTGGTGATTTGGATTTGCTTGTCGCCTTTAGCCACATAAAGGTTGTTGCCAATGGTGTAAGCCACGTTTAAAGTAGGTTTGCAGATGGTCTGGTTTTCAACATCTTGTGGAATTGAAGTCATGGCATCGATGGTCTTTTTCTTGATGTCCATCTTGTTGAGGGTGATGCCGTTATCGCCCAAGGCATAGAAATAGGCTTGGAAATCGTTGATCCACGTAAGTTGGGGTATGCGCATCAAATCGTTGACACCTTCGCCTTTGGTATAAGTGTTTAGCTCTTCAAGGGAAAGAAAAGAGGTTTCCTTTTTTGAGGTCGGGTTCATCGTGACGATTTCTTTGTCTTTCACCTTCATGAGGATGTCGGTGTTACCCACCCATTTCAGTTGGTTGGGACGTTGGGCGTAGAGGCTACGGTTGTTGTAGGAAGCGTCGGCAGGAGTGAACAGTTGCTTTTCCTGTGCCAAGGCTGGCATGGCGAAAGTCGCCAAGACGGCTAGCGATAAAAGGGTCAGAATTTTCTTCATTTTTGTTCAAATTTGAGATTTTGCGCAAAAATAGGGATTATTTCAATACCTTTGCCCCATAAATCGAAGATTCAACGTAGTTAAATTTGGAACACAATGAAAAAGCGCAAAGTCCCGCATACCTTCGTCATCGTTTTCTTTATCATCGTCATTGCGGCGGTGCTCACTTGGATTATCCCGCCGGGGAAATATATCTCGGAGCAGGTTGGCGATGAGACGGTGATGACATTTTATTATGCTGACCAATTGCCAGAGGCAATTGGTGACAATGAGTTTCATGCGGAGCCGCAGACTTGGCAGATTTTTTCGGCGTTCTACAAGGGCTTTGTTAAGCAGAGCAACATTATCGTGTTCATATTAATAATAGGTGGCGCCTTTTGGATTATGAACAAGAGCAAGGCCATCGATATGGGCATTCATTCTTTTTTGAAGTTCACCAAACGCTTGGAACGCAGTCCATTAATGCAAAAAATCGGGGTGAACAACATTGTCATCATTCTTATTATGCTGTTGTTCAGCCTCTTCGGGAGTGTGTTCGGCATGAGTGAGGAAACCATTGCTTTTGCCTTGATTATCATACCGTTGGCTGTCTCAATGGGCTACGACAGCATTGTGGGCTTGTGCATGGTGTATGTGGCGGCACATATTGGTTTCTCGGGTGCTATGCTCAACCCGTTCACCATCGGCATCGCACAAGGCATCGCTGAGATTCCGTTGTTCACGGGCATCGGCTACCGTGCCGTCTGTTGGGCCATTTTGACCGTGGTGGGCATCATTTTCGTGCTATGGTATGCCAACAAAGTGAAGAAAAACCCGCAGTCGTCCATCATGTACGAAGACGATGCCTATTGGCGCAAGTCGGCTGAGGTGAAGGAAGAGGAACTGGAACGTTACACGCCGCGTAAGGCATGGCTTGTCTTTGTTTTTCTGACGGCTGTATTAATCGTGTTCTCGGTGCTTTACCCGATGACTACCTTGAAAATCGGAAACAGCGAGACCACATTGCCCTTGCTGCCCATTGGAACGGCGTTGTTTATCCTGCTGAGCATTATCACCTTGCGCAAAACGGTGCATTATTTCGTCTTGACTTTGCTCTTCGCCACGGTTTATTTCTTAGTGATAGGTGTGTTGGGTTATGATTGGTACATCATGGAGATTGCTTCGCTGTTTTTAGTGCTCGGCATCGCCAGTGGCTTGGCCGTCGACAAGAGCGCCAGCGACATTGCGAAGCTCTTCCTCGAGGGCATGGGTGACATCCTCTCGGCTGCTGTCATCGTGGGTTTGGCGGGCGGCATTGTCATCATCCTTCAGGATGGCGGCATCATCGACACTATCCTTTACGGCCTTTCCAAGTCGATGAGCAACATGGGCAAGATTGCCTCGGCGGAAATCATGTATGGCATCCAGACCTTGATTAATATTGTCATTCCGAGCGGCTCGGCCAAGGCTGCCATTACCATGCCCATCATGGCACCTTTCAGCGACTTGATCGGCATCTCGCGGCAGGCCACGGTGGTGGCCTTCCAGTTCGGTGATGGCTTCACCAACATGATCACACCCACCAGCGGCGTCTTGATGGCTGCCCTCGGCGTGGCTCGCATCCCGTGGGAAAAATGGGTGCGTTTTATCTGGAAGTTTATCTTTGTGCTGGTCGTCATCGGCGCTTTGCTGCTGATTCCTACCGTGACCATGGAGTTGGCGGGATTCTAATTCAACAATATGAAACTGAGGATCCTAGGCATATTACTATTGGCCGGATTGATGGGTTGTCAGAAGAAGGATCAATCCCAATCATGGAACCTTATTGCCACTTCCCCCGCCCAACTCTGGGAGGAGTGCTTTCCCTTAGGCAACGGCCACCTCGGTATGATGCCGGATGGTGGGGTGGAACAGGAGACCATTACGCTGAACGACATCACCTTGTGGTCTGGCGCACCGAGCGACGACAGCAACCCCTTGGCATTGGAATCCCTGCCTGAAATACAACGCTTGTTGAAGGAAGGCAAGAATGACGAAGCCCAAAACTTGATGTATGAGACCTTTGTCTGTGGTGGCGCAGGCTCTGGCCATGGCCAAGGCGCCAAGGTGCCGTTCGGCTGCTATCAGACCTTGGGCAACATGACAATAGAATACCATTATCCCAATGCCGATTCCATAACCAATTATAGGCGAACGATTTGCCTCAACGATGCCATCCACAAGGTTTCTTTTGATAAAGGTGGTCAACATTACGAACGAGAGTCTTTTATCTCCCGCGTGGATGATGTGGGAGTAATAAAAGTTAAGGCCCCTGAGCCCGTCGAAGGGCCGACCGTAATTATTGATGGCGTTTCGACAGGCTCAACGACCTGCTCTTCTTTTACGATAAATCTCTCCCGTCCCGAAAAAGCCGAGGTTTTCACCTATGCTGACAGTGTCATTATGTTTGGCCAGCTGGACAGCAATGTGGAGAGCGTAGAAGGAATGCGATATTATGCTAAGGCACAAACGGTTGTCGAAAACAATGAAACCGTCATCTATTTCTGCGCTGCAACAGATTACATGTGTGACAATCCAAAAACATACGTCAACGAACACCTGCAAAATGCCATGGCAAAAGGCTTTGAGGGTGTGAAAAACGACCATCTGAAAGCCCATCACGAGCTGTTCGACCGCGTGGAGCTGGTGATTGGCGACCCCAAAGAGAAACAAGACCTGACCTTGGAAGACCATTGGAAAGACTTCCTCGTCAACGATGACCCATGGCTGCCTACCTGTTATTTTCATTACGGGCGTTATCTGCTCATCAGCTCCACACGCGAGGGCCTTCTGCCACCCAACCTGCAAGGGTTGTGGGCCAACACCATCCAAACCCCTTGGAACGGCGACTACCACCTTAATATTAATGTGGAGATGAACCATTGGCCGTGCGAGGTCTGCAACCTTTCGGAACTGCATTTGCCCTTAATCCGTTTTGCCGAAGGGCTGATGCCTTCGGGGAGCAAAACCGCCCGCGACTTTTACGGAACACGAGGCTGGACGGCGCATGTGGTGTGCAATCCGTGGGGCTTCACCGCACCGGGCGAGCATCCCTCGTGGGGCGCAACCAACACGGGCGGGGCTTGGTTGGCTTTGCACGCTTGGCAGCATTACGAGTTTACTCAAGATATTGATTTTTTGCGAGAAGCCTATCCATTAATGAAAGAAGCTGCTCTCTTCTTCCTTGATGCGATGATTAAAGAGCCCGAACATGGCTGGCTTGTCACTGCCCCGACTACATCACCTGAAAACGCTTTCTGGCTCAATGATAGCACCGCTGTCAGTGTGTGCATGGGCAGTACGATGGACATGCAGATTGTCAGTGAGTTGTATGATGCAGTTTGTCAGTCGGCGAGCATTTTAGGAGTCGACGATTCTATCGTCGAAATCCTACATATTGCAAAGGCCAAATTTCCGCCGATGCAAGTCAGCGAGCAAGGCTATTTGCAGGAGTGGCTGAAAGACTACAAAGAAGTGGAACCTCAGCACCGTCATGTGTCGCATCTCTTTGGCTTGTATCCCGGCACGATGCTGACTCAAACGAAAACGCCAGAACTAATGAATGCCTGTCGCCAGACCTTGCTGCGTCGTGGTGATGAAGGCACCGGCTGGTCGAGGGCGTGGAAGATCTGCTTCTGGGCACGACTTCACGACGGTGACCATGCCTATCGGCTTTTAAGGAACTTACTCGAACCGGCAGTCCATCTTGACGGGAGCCATTCAGCAGGCACCTATCCCAACCTTTTCTGCGCCCATCCGCCTTTCCAGATTGATGGTAACTTCGGCGGCACGGCTGGCATCGCCGAGATGCTGCTACAGAGTCATGACGGCGAAATAGAATTGCTACCCGCCATGCCATCGGTATGGAAAGACGGTCATTTCAAAGGGCTATGCGCCCGTGGTGGCAAGTTGGTGGAATGCGATTGGAGAGATGGTAAAGTCAGGCATTATAAAGTGACTTCGCGGTGAGGCTTTTGGAAGATTTTTGAGATTATAAGTTATTACTCACGTGTCACCCAGTTTTCAACTTTTACTCCAGGCATTGGCTCAAAATCCTTTAAATTGTCGGTCACAACTGTCAATCCATAATGACGGGCTGTTGCGCCAATAAGCAGGTCAAATTGCCCAATGGGATTTCCCTTGTGTTTCGTGGCAAATCGGATTTCTCCATAATCATCGAAAACTTCGGAGATAGGGAATATTTCAACATTGCGCCTGAGCCACTCGGCTTCACGATAATGCTTTTCGAAGTTTTTGCTGTTATAAGCACCATAAATCAGTTCGGCCACCGTGACTTCAGTGGCACAAAGCTGTTGTCGGGGCAAAGCATCCACACGGTCAGCCACACCACTGCGGTTCTTGAAATATTCAATCCATGAGACCGTATCAAGTAAATACTTTTCCATAGCTATCAGTCATCTAGATTGATTTCACGCGGAATGTCTGATGCTCTTGCTTCAAGGATAGCGGCTTCCATTAAGGCGGCATCTTCGGGATCATCGGACCAACAACCGCGCAAACTGCGGAACTGCTGCTCAGCTTCGGCTTCGGCCATGCTTTCCTGCTGGGCTTCAAAGTCGGCAAATGCTGTTGGATACATATACATCAACCGTATCAGCCTTGCAGCCTCAAGCATTCTTCTCATAGCTTCTTCGTTGCCTCGAATCTTACCAATCTCACGTTCGAGTGCCATGTTTATCTGTACTGCTGTCATAACCAAACTATTTTTGTTTCTTGCCGCAAAAATACCAATATTCTCCAAATGGAATCGGTATTTCTGGCAGATTTGTGAAAGATTTGTTTCTTTTCCCTCCACCCAAAAGAAATTTTCCCTATTTTTGCCCCTGCCATTCCGGGAGAAATCGGAACGGCCAGAGAAAGCGCATTCTTCGCTTTATTCCTTGATGATGAATCTGGACAATTCATTTGAAGTGAAAGGAATAATGGGTTGATGAATGTTTTCGCTGTTATGTGAGTGTATGTTTTTTACACAGCATAAACAGCGGAGCATTACCGTATCCGTTATTTTTCACTTCTGGGAGTCCAGACCCAATCATCGAAAATAAGGATAAGATGGGGGCTCCGCTCTGTAGACCTTTGTAATGTTGCCCATTTGAGCCAATGGGCAAAAATGGTTTCAAATCATGCGAAACAACAAGATAAGTAAGATGCTTAGAATTTTAGCAATTACGGTGGCATTGTCCATGCCGATGGTAGCAACAGCTCAAGGTGGATTGTTCCAAAGGGGCGAAGAATCAGGTCAGAATGCTGGATTTCTTCGTAATGGTGGAGAGTCAATTTCCTTAACCAACCAGGCTTTCGGTAATCCGACTGATGGTGTAAATGTCACTAACCAAACCTTTGGTGCACCACTTGGAAGCGGATTATTTACCTTGCTTTTGGCAGGGGCTGGTTATGCAGCAATGAAATCAAACAAAAGAAACAACAAAAACAAAAAGGAGAATATAAAATGAAGAAGATCAGCATTATTCTAGCAGCTCTTGCATTAGCCATGACTATGTCGCAATGCAAAAAGAACGAAAGGCAACCCACTTCCAACGATGAGGTCGTGACCATCACCCTTGATGTAAAACAAAACAATGGCTCAAAAGTAGTGGTGAATCCCAATACAGGCACGGTCGACTTTGAAACTGGCGACAAGATTTATGTGGGTAGCGGTGGCAAATATGTCGGCTTCTTGACTCACAACGGCACCAATTTCAGCGGCAACATCACCAACCCAACTGAAAACCAACCTTTGCAATTCTATTTCCTCGGCAATGTGACCCCACAAGAAGCCCTTTCTGCAGGGACAACAGAGGAATGTTCGGTTATTATCAGCGACCAAACAGAGCATTTGCCTGTGATTTCATGCGCGGCATCCAACGAGAACTATGTTTCAGGTGTAACGGCCTATTCCGCCCATTTGTTGAACAGGTGCGCTTTGGTGAAGTTCAATGTGACCACGCCATCCAATGCTGCCATTTGCATTACAGGAATGAAAAACAAGGTGACGGTGGATTTCACGCAAAATACTGTGACACCCAGCATAGATGGCGAAGGCGTGATTATGTTGCCTGCTGGAAGTGGCGAGAGTGTTGAGAAATGGGCGATTTTGCTGCCGCAAGAGGCTTTGGAGGAAGGGGAAGAAGGGTCGGCTTATTCGGAAGATGGTAATTATATTGGAATACATCCATCAATTCCTACTATTATTGAAAATGGGTATTTTGCGGAAGGGATTGTAGTATTAATTGTAATGCATTCCTATGTTGATCTAGGCCTTCCAAGCGGCCTTTTGTGGGCTACTTGCAATGTAGGTTCAGACTCACAGGAGGACTATGGTGACTATTTTGCTTGGGGTGAGACTCAATCTAAAAATACTTACAACTGGGACACGTACCAGTATTGCAATGGTGGCGACCATACATTCACCAAGTACTGTTATGATTCTAGTTATGGTTATAATGGTTATACTGATGAATTGACTTTCCTGTTGCCCGAAGACGATGCTGCCTCGGTTATATGGGGTAGTAATTGGCGTATCCCCACTGAGGCCGAATGGGAGGAACTTTATAATAACACAACTGTTATATGGACATCTCTAAATGGTGTGAATGGTCGGCTTTTTACTGCTTCGAATGGGAATACTCTTTTCTTGCCTGCCGCTGGAGCCATTGGTGGAAGTTGGCACCAACATGAAGGAATAGGCATGTATTGGTCGAGTTCGCTCAGTGTTATGGACTATTATGGCCCCGACTATGCGAAAGAATTCATTTTCAGTATGGATTATTATCGTTTAGGTGCAAATGCTCGTATCCTTGGTGAAACTATTCGAGCAGTTCGTTCTGTTGAGTGATTTTAATTCGTGATGCCAACCATCAAGCCGCTACAAGGCCCTAGTCAAGAGGACTTTAGAGAGACTTAATGGTTGAAGATCCAAGAGAGAGTGCAAAAGGGCTTGGAAGAAGGAAAGGAACGCGATTATTTTCTTTTTATCTATTCTAAATTATACATATAAATAGTTTGATAATCAGATTATTTAAATTCTAAAGAAATTGATAAATAGCGTTTGCTGATAAAATATTATTACTTTTGCAAATTAATTTTTTTGTCAAATGGAAATCAATGCTTCTATTGTTAGTATAGGTGGATGGAATTCGCGTATTTTCACCCCTCAATGGGTGGCAACCAACGTGTTTGGTATTAATGATGGGACAACTATGGAATTGAAACTTGACGAAAGACAAATGACCTTGTTGTATAAAAGTGGTGATATTGAGTTTTCGGCAACAGAAATTGGTGTTGAATTTAAAACACATAACGCAACAGTTGATAATTGTCGCAAACTTGAAAGATGTTATCAACATTTGGTAGAGTTGTTGCCATATACTCCAATTCGAGCGTTTGGATACAATTTTAATTTGATATTCCTTATCAATGATTTTCAAAATACTAGACTTGCACAATTTGTAGAGAGAAAAGACATTGGTGTTGATTATAAAAGTACATCTTTCTCTTTTACGGTTTCAAAAGGGAAAGCACTTCGTTCGGTAAATGTCAATTTTCAGGACGATAAAGTAGAGGTTGTTTGTAACTTTCAATATAATAAAATTACTGATATTCCTGAAGTCAGTGTGTTTGACTGTATTAAGGACGAATTAAAGCGTATTTTAGGCAATGACACAGACCTTTAATATAATAACAAAATCATTACAACCCAATTTAGAGTTGGAAGAAGAAGTAGAGGTAGTTGGAGCTACCTGTTCTTTTGTTCAAAACAAAAAAACAGGTGTTTTTATTGCTGATTATAAGGCTTATCCTAGTCAGGGAGAATTTGCAAAGACTCTCGTGGGGAGTATAATGGGTGCAAAAAAGGAGAAACTCTATGTTGAGGCTCTTCGCAATCTTTATAAAAGAATTGATTTCCTTGAACTCAACCAAGCATTGGAAAGTAAAGAAATTGATGAAGACCAATTTGAAAAAGAGTTAACAATTAACGAAGATAAGTATCTTATCCCTTTTCCAGAAAAAAGACCAGATGCTATACAGGTTTTATTGGTATCCGACATAGTGCAGAAAATCGAAAGAGTTAAAGAAATGACCGTTGACGAGGCTTCAGAACTATTCCAACTTGATTTAAGTACCGCTGAGAATGTTTTAGAGGAGTTGAAAACCTTAGCTTAATAGTTTATTGTTATGGTTGAGTATTATCAACAAGGAGAATGCGTTGATGGGCACCGAGTGCAGATTACAACTAGAAAGTTGGAATCGAAAAGTTTCAGTTTAGCACCAACAGGATTCAAGGGTTTGAAATACAATTGCTCTCTCAATAGTAAATCTATTATTGACACTCCACTGTCAATAGAAGATGAAAAAACTGCAAAAAAGAAAAAGAAAACAGTTCATTGTGCTCAAGGAGATGGGCTAAATTGTAGTAAAATGTATTTTATTGCAGAAACCACTAGAAAGTTGAATTGTTTCAAAGTGGGAATGATGAGCGGACAGCATGAATGTAGTCAAGGAAAACCCGACACCAGAGTATATGCTGAAATCCAAACGCCTTTTGAGCACATAATTCATGCAACTGAAAAAAAGTTGCAAGAATTAAGACAAAAAGAAATAGAACAAAAATAACTTTTTTTGCAAAAACTGTTTTTTTACTTTCGGTACAATTATCCACGGTGACACGTTCTTCCGAATTGAAAATTCCGAAGTCCTGATTATCAGCATTTACAATGCGCAAATGAATAATGCGGCTGCCGTGGTACGATGGCCCTACAGCCTGGGCGGGTTGCTGTAGGGCTGTCACAAGGTTGCTGAGCCTGTCGAAGCACCGTGGCAGCCGCTTCGTTTATGGTTGTCATGGCCAATTTATTCCGACAATAACACTCAAAAGTGTCCATATCTCAACAAAATTTCGAGTTATGGACACTTTTTATAAATTATAAGTGTCCGTATCTGTGTTTTTTTTGTATTTTTGTCGGCGTAATTAATCGGACAATATGAACAGGATTATTGCAAGAACAAGCGAAATTGATACGCTGGAACGAAAGTTCAACTCTGGGAAGTCGGAGTTTGTCATTGTCTATGGCCGTCGCCGTATAGGAAAGACTTTTTTGGTGAACAATGTCTTCGCCGACAGGCTCACCTTTGCTTACGTCGGGGCGAGAAAACAGAAACCGAAAAAACAACTTCAACGATTTGCCGAACAACTGAAAGCCTATAGTGGCTTTCCATTTGCTCCGGTTCTGGCCAATTGGGATGAGGCTTTCCAAGCCCTTCGGACGTTGATAGAAAGCAAACCGAAAGAAACCAGAAAGGTTGTCTTCTTCGATGAGATGCCTTGGATTGATACCCCACGGAGTTCTTTTGTTGAAGCGCTTGAATATTTTTGGAACGCTTGGGCGGCACAACGCAACGACATCCTTTTCATCGCTTGTGGGTCGGCCACCTCGTGGATGGTGAACAAACTGGTCAAGAACAAGGGCGGACTGCACAACCGCATTACGGAACAAATCTATCTGCGGCCTTTCCGATTGGGCGAATGTGAGGAATACTTGCACGCAAACGGATGTGTTTGGGACAGATACACCATCCTACAGTGCTATATGGCCTTGGGTGGCGTACCTTATTATATGAGCTTGTTGAACCCTGAACAAAGCCTCGCACAGAATATTGACCGCTTGTTTTTTGTCAAGAATGCCCCGATGCGCGAAGAGTTTGACGAACTTTTCAATGCGTTGTATAGTCATGCCGACAAATACATCGCGGTAATGAATGCCTTATCGGAAAGCAAGAAGGGACTGCTTAGGGCTGAGATTATCGAAAAGACGGGACAGTCGGGAGGCAGGCTCACCAAAGTGCTTGAGAATCTGGAGCGCTGCGATTTCATCGAAATATATTCGCAATACAAGTCATCCGTCCGTAACTCGATTTATCGCATTTGCGACCCGTATACATTGTTTTATTGCAAGTTTTTGGATGGGAAAAATACCAAAGACGAACATTGGTGGACAAACAACATGCATTCCCATTCGGTGGAGTCGTGGCAGGGATTCAGTTTTGAGACCATCTGTATGACACATCTTGAACAGATCAAGCAAAGGTTGGGTATCAGCGGAATATCAACCACGACAGGCACATGGAGGGTGCTGGGTGATGAAATCGAAAAGGGAGCACAAATCGATTTGGTGATTGACCGTTCAGATAGGGTTATCAATCTATGCGAAATGAAGTTCTCGGAGGCGCCATATACCATCACCAAGGATTATGAGGAAAAGTTGCGCAATCGTTTGGCCATCTTCAAGGCGAAGACGAAGACGCGAAAAAGCCTTGCTACAACTATGGTGACCACCTACGGCGTTTTGCGCGGCATTCATTCCGGCATTGTGCAAAACGAGGTTGTTATGGACGATTTGTTCCGACAATAACACTCAAAAGTGTCCATATCTCAACAAAATTTC
>JAFWRA010000071.1 GCA_017508895.1 Bacteroidales bacterium | reverse complement strand
GCCATATCCTCATCTTTGAATTCCTGGCAAAAATACGAATAAAACCACAATCAATTGACACAGAATAAGTTATGTTGATAACTTTTCAAAATCTGTTCATAACTATCTGATTCTACAGAAATTTAGTGCGTTTGCCCTGAGCAATAAACTTTTTGTATCGAAATAAATCTTACTTTTGCATTTGTGTTCTGTCCCTTCCACGGGAATTCCATTCCCGCCGCAAAAGCCCCAAACGAAAATGACTACCAACACCAACATATCTAATGAGATTTCCACTTGGCAGAAGCTTGGTGCATGGCACAAGCCGTGCATCGTGCATGTGACTATGGTGGCCAAAGGGCGTGAACCCATTTTCGGCAAACTTACCCACAATGGCATTCAGTCCGAGGTGGAAAAGACGGCTATAGGTTGGGTATTAATCAACCAACAGCAACGGATGCTTGAACTTTGCCCTGAGATAAAAATCCTTGCAGACAAGGTCATGCCCGACCATCATCATATCGTTTTGCAAGTTCGACGCACCATGACGCGGAGCATCAAAGAAGTGGTGCGAGGCTATATGCAAGGCTGCAAGGCTGAAGCCCGAAAGATGGGCTTTGAAGGAAACTTGTACGATGGCCCGCCATATTACCGTGTGCTCATGCATAAAGGACAACTTCAGGCGATGATAAACTATGTTTACGCCAACGCAGAGCGGGCATGGCACCGCAAACAAAACCCTGACCTTTTTCGAATGTATCGTAGGACAGAAACTTGTGGTTTGCTTTTCACCTCGATGGGCAATCATTTCCTTCTCGACTGGCCAGAGCGTCAATTGGTGGAAATATCGCGCAATGCCACGGACGAGCAAGTCCAAGATAGACTGAAAGCGGTGTTGCGGTCGGCGCAAAATGGAGCGGTAACCTATACGGCTTCCATTAGCAAGGGTGAGCAACTCATCGCACGGACGCTTCGGGCGCAAGGCTTCCCTATAGTCGTGCTTCTCAATGAAGGCTTTCCCGAGGAAGGTTCGCCGCATGAGCGGTTTTACAAGCCGGGTGGCGTTTATTTTGATGCGTGTTCCCAAGGGAAACTTTTGCTTTTGGAGCCAACGGAGGATGCGTTTAGTGCGCCTTTCATCCGTCAATCTGTCGAGGAAACGCTTCGCCGCAAGGCCGAGGCCAAGCATTTCGAATACACACCTGTTGCAACCGATTCATTGCGATTCCGTTTTGTTGCGCTCAATGAGATGGGAAGGTTGCTTATGGAGGGGCAAGGGGCGGATGGAATCCGCCTTTAAGGGACAGGACAGCTAAACACTTGCGCTGTCAACAATTATATGTATTTTTGCTCATCAAAACCTTAAAGCAATTACATCATGCAAAAACTAAGATTCTTCCTCGTCCTCATCGCCTTGCTCTCCTGCCGCGCAGCCATGGCACAGGATTATTTCCTCGACCGTTTCTATTCCGACGACGGAGTCGACCAGATACAGTTCTACTACAATGCCGACAACCTGCTGGAATCCTACCATTCCGTATCCAATTCGGGCGGCGAAATTGACGACCTCATCGACTCGCTCTATTACGACGAACACGGCAATGTAACCCGCATCGACTTTTACCAATATTACAATAACGAGTGGATCTACCCAAGTTACATCACTTACACTTACGACGATAACAACCACCGCCTCACCCGTACCAACTACAACGACTGGGGCAGCGGATTCGAGCTGCAAGGCATCTACTCTTACCACTATGAAGGCGACCTACTCACCGGCTATGAGATGACCCTTGGCGGCACGTTGCTCATGCGTGGCACATATTCCTACGACGGCAACGGCCTCTGCACACAGCTCCTTGAAGAATACAACGACGCCTGGGGTGGCACGGGATGGAGTAACTCTGCCCTGACTACCTATACCTATGACGAAGCGGGCAATTGCACCAACGAGACCTACGCCTATTGGAGCAACGGCTGGGTGCCCGACTCCAGCTTCGACAGGCTATTCGACGCCAATGGCAACTGCATACAACGCGAGAAACACTCCAACGGACAGGTCGCCGAACGATTGACATACACTTATGACGAAACCTGCACCATCGACCATGCGCTCCTGCCCTATCATCCGGAACCCAACTACACTTGGGACCCATTCGCCAACCGTCCGCTCCGTTATGCTTGGGAGGCTGCCAACGACGGAGGCCAACTCGTCTATGTCTGTGACTACATCTTTGAGTATGGTTCCTTTGAAGGCGTACCTCAACACGAAGCAACCGTCACCGACATGATGACCGTTTACCCTAACCCCTCCCAAGGCGAAATGACAATCAGCCTTGAAGGCCTGCGCCGCTATGAAATCATCGACATGAACGGACAGACCGTCATACAAGGTCAAGCTAACGGGAAACGGCATACCATCGATGTATCCGAATTAGCTTCAGGGATCTATCTTGTGAAAGCCTACAACGGACAAAGCTGGAGCATCTGCAAGGTACAAGTCAAATAAGGTCAGGCTTTCTTTTCCGTCAAGATCATAAATAGGATTGCGAAAAGAATCAACGCGACGCCGAGGGCGACATTGAGCGTGAAGGCTTCGTGGAAGACCAACGTCCCAATGACGATGGCCGTCAACGGCTCAAGAATGCCGAGGATGGAGGTCTTGGTGGCACCCACCGCCTTGCTTGAAGCCGCCAAGGTGATGGTGGCGATAGCCGTAGGCAAAATCGCCAAGCCCAACACATTCAGCCAGCTGACCGCATCGGGAACGGCATTGAGATGCACACCGAAGCCCGACAAAGCAAACAGCATCACCGAGCCAATCAAGAAGCAATAGAAAGTCAAAGTGAGGTTGGGAATCGCTTTGACTTGTTGGCTCAAGTTGACGATGACAATAAACAAGGTATAGCACAGTCCCGAGGCCACCACGAGAGCAATGCCACGCCAATCGATGAAGCCTCCACCACCTTTGAGCGAGAGCAAAATGGCACCCGCTACGCCTGCGAAGATGGAAATCCATGTCTTCCAACTCGGGAACTGTCCGAAAAACATCATGATGAGCGCGACCATGATGGGATAGACATAGAGTATGCTCGTGGCAATACCCGAGGGAATGTATTTGTATGCCTCAAACAAAGTGATACTGCATCCGGTAAACAGCACGCCAAGAATGGTCATTATTCCAAACTGCTTCCAGGTGATGCGAATTTGGCGTTTCGCGACGAGCATATAGGCCAGCATCAACAATGTGGCCACACCATAGCGGTAGAACAATAAAGAGTTGACGTCCAAGCCCTTGTTGATGACAGGCACGCCAAAGAGCGGGTTCATGCCGTAG
>JAFWRA010000070.1 GCA_017508895.1 Bacteroidales bacterium | reverse complement strand
GGAAAAGTTTGAGCAAGACATGGAAAAGTGGGGAGCCGATATGGAAGAATGGGGCCGCAAAATGGAGAAATGGGGAGATCGTTTTGAGAAAAAGTATGGCGGAAACCATGAGTATCATTATGATTACCAATACAATAGTCCAGAGTCGAGGAAAGATGAGCCTGAAAAACCTGAATCCAAAGGCAAGCGTCCCGTAAAAAAGAGCCTCCTTTACGATGCCAACTGGAACGGCTTTGAGGCGGGTTTGAACCTGTTGATGGGCCCTAACTCGGCGGGAACTAATTATTTGGAATTGCGCCCCTTGAGGAGTTGGGTGTTCAATTTCAACATCGCCGATGTGGGTATCGCTTTCAACCGCCGTCATACGGCAGGCCTTTACACTGGTATCGGTTTGGGATGGAACAACTATAGTTTCAATCACCCGGTCCGTCTGACCAAAGGCGCGAATCAACTTGAAACAGAATGGATTGACCCTGCGGTGTCAGCGGTGAAGAGAAGCAAACTAGGTGTGCTGTATATCCAAGCACCGTTGATGGTTGAGATGCGTCCTACCCGTCATTTTTATGTCGCAGCCGGCGTCACGGGAGGCTTGCGCGTCGACACTTGGACCAAGATCGTGTTCCGAAATGGAGACGTGAACAAGGTGCATAGCGACTATTATGTGAACCGCTTTAAGCTGGATGCCACGCTGCGCATCGGCGGTAACAACTTAGGCTTCTTTGCCCAATACGACATTCTGCCTACATTTGATGAAGCTCATGCCCAGACTTACCATACGGCGAACTTTGGGTTCAGCATCAATTTCTGATATAATCTCACGCTGAGATTCTATTTTACGCAGAAATCGCAGAATTTGGAATCGCAATGCGACGCAAAATAAGCGTCCGGCAGGTTTCACATGGTTTTGCGATTTCTGCGTGCTTTAAATCATTCCCCGCGTTTCTCCTCCCAATATTCCTTGGCTTCTTCAAAACTTTCGTCCGCACGGTTGTAGGCGGTCAGGGCAAAGTCGGTGGCGGCCAAGTCGAGCTCTTTCTTGGCGGTGGTTAATCCGGAAGCGATGATGCTGGCAAAACTGTCGTGGCGACCCTTCGTTAGCCATAGTAGGCCTTTGCCGATGAGCGAAGGCTCGCGGTCGTATTCCTCATCCTTCGAAAAGCTATTCAAATCGTATTCGTTGATGAGCGCCAAGGTGAGGTTGGTGTTCATGCGGAAAGCCAACAGATCGAAATCGGGTTCGGAGACAGTCGATGAGGTGGGTAAAACTGGCGCTTTTTGAGATTCCAATTGGGCAACAAGCGGCATTTCAACCCTTTTTGAAACGGTTTCGGAAATTGTTGGTCTTTCTTTTTTAACGACTTGTGGCTGAGTAAAATGGAATGTTCTCGTAGGCAAGGCCGTGGTTTCGCTTGCGGTGATGAGCCTTCCTGGAAGGATGGGCTTCAATTCGGCAATGGTTTCGGTTTTTTGCATCGATTTTTCGGGCCACAACGTGACGGTGAGCAGCAGTCCTGCGGCAGCGGCAATTGAAGCGATTTTGACATAGAGCGGTACGACTGTTGCTTTCTTTTTCATCTTTTCTTTTCCCTCGAAGGCAATCTGAGGTGCTTCGAGATGGGGTAGCTCTTCGGTGAGCTCGTTCCAGTCCATACCTTGTGCCGCGACGAAGGCTTTCAGCTGCTCTGCCTCGTCGGGGCTGAGGTTACCTTCCATGTAATCCAGAAGGTAGGCCTCGTAGTTGTCGGTGGTGATGTTCGTTTTCATGGCACTATGTCGATAAGGTTGTCGATGCTTTTCAGTTTGTTTTTCAATGTAGTGCGTGCGCGGAAGATGTTGACCTTCACTTGCGACTCGCTCATTCCCGTGATATCGCCGATTTCTTGGTAGCTGTAGCCCTCGTAGTCGCGCAGCAGCAAGGCGTTACGCTGCGCTTCGGGCAGGGTGGCCAAGGTCTTGTGCAAGACTTCGTTCACGTCAGGAAACTGTCTCGGCGTGGTTTTCGCGTCGGCTGGCAAAGGCTCTTCGACGCTCGCAAAGCGTTGTTTGTGACGGACTTCGTCAATCATGGCGTGGTGGGCGGTGGTGAAAAGGTAGGATTTAGCCTTCGCAAAATCAATCGTCTTGACTTTCTCCCAAACGCGGGCAAAGCTCTCCTGCACCACGTCCTCGGCCTGCTCGCGGTTGCGGAGGCTTGAGAACGCGAAGCGGAAAAGCCGGTCGGCATATTGCTCCACGCACTGGTTGTACTGACTTCTGTCCATCGTTACAAAGGTAATACGGAGAAATGGAAAAAAAGTTACATTTTTATGAATTTTTTTCGACTAGGCCAATGGCCTATAGCCTATGGCTTGCCTTTGTATTGGGGCAGCCATAGGCTATAAGTTATAGGCCATAAGCCAACAATTAAACAATTAAACAATCAACGATTCAACAATTATCATTACTTTTGCCGCAAAATATAAGACCATGATTTTAAACTACATCACCTGGAATGTCGACCCAGTGCTTTTCCATTTAGGGAGCCTTCAAGTCCGTTGGTACGGCCTGCTGTGGGCTTTGGGCTTTTTAATCGGTTACTTTATCATGAAACGCATTTACCAGAGAGAGAAAATGGCCGAGGATGCGTTGGATAAGTTGCTCATCTATATGCTTGTTTCAACCGTTGTCGGAGCACGCCTCGGACATTGCCTCTTTTATGAACCTGATTACTATCTTTCTAATCCTTTGAAAATCTTTGCGGTTTGGGAAGGCGGTTTGGCCAGCCACGGCGGCGCCATCGGTATTTTGATAGGCTTGTGGCTTTATGTGCGCAACTATAACAAGTCGAAGAAGGAGAAAAATGACTTGCAACATATCAACTACATCTGGATTCTCGACCGCATTGTGGTGGCGGTGTGCCTTGTCGGGGCATTGATTCGCGTGGGCAATGTGATTAACCATGAGATATATGGCACACCGACTTCATTGCCTTGGGGCTTCGTCTTTTTGCGTGGTGCGGAGCAATTCTGCGGCACGGTCGACAACTACACGGCTTGTAACGCTTGGGATGCCCCTTGTCCGCCAAGCGAGTGGCTGCCTTGCCACCCGACGGGACTTTATGAGGCTTTCTTCTGCCTTGTGGCGATGGGCATTCTTTTGTGGATGTACTACAAGCGCGACCTCGGCCATAAGCAGCCCGGCTTGATGTTTGGCACTTTCCTCGTTATCATCTTCGGCTCGCGCATCTGCATTGAGTTCTTGAAAAACGTCCAAGTCGAATTCGAGCGCAACATGGTTTTCGATATGGGTCAATGGCTGAGCGTCCCCTTCGTCCTTATTGGCATTGGGATGATCGTTTGGAGCTTTGTGAATCGTAAGAGATTGGTTGCGAATGAGTGATTGTGAATAGTACATTCGATAAGCTATAAGAAAAAAACCAGCATTTGGAAAGCTCCAAATGCTGGTTTTCTTTCAATACAATCGGAGATTATTCTACATAAAACATATCAATGTATTGCATCATCCGGTCGGTAATCAGTTGCGCCAACTCGTTGCGTTCGTATTTCTTCGCCACGCCACTGAAGTGCTTGAGCAGACTTAAGCCTTCCTCAATGTCTTCCTCGTAGTATTTTTGGAACTTTGGCTTCATGCCCCCATAGTAATGAATCTTGTCGCAATAATTGTTGACCAGCTTCATCATATAGTCGTCACCCTTGTCGGTGGCGCCGCAGATGTAGTACATCTCCGGGAACTGGTAGGTGTGGATCTCGGCAGGGAACTTCTCGTTGGGGAAGAAATCCTGGAACTTGTCCATCACGATGACGGCCGAATCAAATTGGTCGTGGTTGACCAGGGCCTGAGCCAAACGCGAATAAGCCAACTGGGCATAGCTCATGTTGCGCACACTCTCGCGGTCGGGCACCACGCCTTCTTGGTTCAAGCTACCCCAATTGGTGATGCCTTGGTCGGCTTTGGTGACCAAGAGGTCATAGCTGCCGTCACGATACACGCCGCCACGATAGGCCTTGATGTAATCTTCGGCCTCAACGGGGATGAAACGATAGGCCAAGCCTTCCATGTGGAGGTATTTGTCGATGCCGAGCACCTTCGACATGTCGCTGAACGAGGTGAAATACACTGGGCGTTCCCAATTGTTGGTGGCGAAGAAGTCCAAGAGCATAATGGAGTTTTTGTATAACCAGTTGTCCTTGATTTCCCACGTGATTTCATCAACGATTTGGTCTTGCATGCTTTCTGGAACAATGCCATTACGTATGCAGGCCTCTTTGTCGACAGTAAGCTTCACATTGCGGCAAGGGATGTAATTGTAGGTGCCGCCTACGTAACGTTTCACTGCCTTGGGGTTGTGGATGAAGTCGATGACCTGCTTCAGCTCCACCTGTTTGCCCTGGAAGTAATCTTCCTCTTCGACAGGTATCGATTCGTTGATGCCGTTGTCGTATTCTTTCTGGGTCAATGTGAGCGGAAGTTTCTCGGATTCATACACTTTGCGCCCCATTTGGTGAACATACCAATAGCCGCTCGAAAGCATGTAGTTGCATACACGCACATCGGTGCGGAAGCCTTCCACCTCTTGCACGTACCACAAGGGGAAGGTGTCGTTATCGCCACGGGTGAAGATGACCGAGTTAGGAGGCAATTGGGCAAGATAGTTTCGCGCCCAGTCGCGGGCCGAGGTCTTGCCCGAACGGTTGTGCTCTTCCCAACCATTGGAGGCCAAAACACAAGGCACGGCAAGGAAGCAGGCCAATCCGATCGCTACGGTGGTAACCATGCTGTTCTTCTTGGTCAACTTGCCGATCCAGTCGATGATGGCGATGACGCCAAAACCAATCCAAATGGCGAAGGCATAGAATGAGCCTGCATAACTGTAGTCGCGCTCACGGGGCTGTTGCGGCGTTTGGTTCAAATAGATAATGATGGCCAAACCTGTCAGGAAGAAGAGCAGGAAGATGATCCAACTCTGCTTCAGGTCGTTCTTAAGCAGCCAAAACAAGCCGATGAGACCAAGGATGAGAGGCAAGAAATAATAGGTGGTGCGTCCTGGGTTTTGCATGCAGGCAGGGATGTTGTCCTGGTCGCCAAGTCGGGCGTTGTCGATGAAACTGATGCCGCTGAGCCAGTTGCCGTGGCTCAGTTCACCCTGGCTCTCGATGTCGTTCTGACGACCCACGAAATTCCACATGAAGTAGCGCCAATACATCCAATTGCATTGGTAGTTGATGAAGAATTTCAGGTTTTGTCCAAAAGTGGGCTTGTTGACCATGACTGATTCTCCACGGTAGTTCCTAACACGTACGGGCGTGCCTGTGACCACACCGTTTTCATTCTTGCGATAGCTTTCGTATATCTCTGAGTGTGAGCCTCTTTGTGTGCTCCACATGCGCGGGAAAAGGGTCTTCATTTCGTCAGGATATACGGGAACGCTTCGTTTGTTGTCGTCGGTGATGACGTAGCGACCTGCTTCTTTGTCCTTGACATACACAGGCTTGCCGTCTTTCAGATCAACAGCGGGGGCATTGTAATAAGGCCCATAAAGCAAAGGCCAACTGCCATATTGATCGCGATTGATGTATGCCAGCATCGAAAGGGCATCCTTTGGCTCGTTCTCATTGATGGGCGTGTTGGTATTGGCGCGGATAATCAGCATGAAGAACGATGAATAGCCGATGAGGATAAACATAAAGGAGAGGATGGCAGTGTTCCAAATCACCTTGCCTTTCTTGCCCGTGTACCACAATCCCCAGATGATGAGGCCGATGATGATGGCGAAATAGACAATGGAACCAAGGTTAAAAGGTGCGCCAAGTGAGTTCACAAAGAACAATTCCATCTTGCCCGCCATGTTGATGACTTGGGGCACGAGGAACATGTTGATGAACCACAACAAAGCCACGGAGACGACACCTGCCAGAACAAAGCCCCAGAACGAGGTCTTTTTCCATTTTTTAAAGTAAACTACATACACGAAAGCTGGGATACACAGCAAGTTAAGCAAGTGTACACCGATGGAAAGGCCAATGAGGAAGGCGATGAAGATGATCCAACGTGTGCTTTTGGGGTCATCGGCCACTTGCTCCCATTTCAAGATAGCCCAGAAGGTAATGGCTGTGAAAAGTGAAGACATGGCATAGACCTCGCCCTCCACGGCGTTGAACCAAAATGACTCGGTGAAGGTGTAAGCCACTGCGCCGACAAATCCAGCCAGCAGCACACCTATTTTATTTACCCAAGGTGCGTCTTCGCCTTCCTTCATCCACACTTTTCGCACCATCATGGTGATGGTCCAGAAAAGGAAGACGATGGTGAGACCGCTGCAAATGGCCGACATCACATTGACCATCATGGCCACCTTGGTGACGTCGCCGCCTGCAAAGAGCGAGAAGAAACGCCCGATCATCTGGAACAAAGGTGCCCCGGGCGGGTGGCCCACTTGAAGTTTGTAAGCCGTTGAAATGTACTCACCGCAGTCCCACCAGCTCACGGTAGGTTCCAGCGTGAGGAAATACACGACGGTGGCAATCAGTCCTGCCAGCCATCCTGTAATGTTGTTTAACCTTTTGAATGTCATAATGATATTTATGTTACTTGTTGATTCTTTGATAGGTGCGAACCTTTATTTCTTAACGGTAGCCGAAATGTTCTTGTCGCGAGCAGGAGTTTCTTGGTCTTGCATGTGTTCGGCTCTGTATTTGCCTTGTGGTATGTCCGCGAAAATGTACTGGTTGCAATTGCGTGCCGCCACGATGTGATCGGTCAAGGCAGTGTTAATGGCCGACACGGCAAGGTTGGCCAACGAGCCTACCAAGCCGCCACCATAGTAATTGTTGTCGCTCAGGTCAAGGTAAAGGTCACAGGTGCGATCGAACAATACTTCGTTCGTGCGCGTCGACTTCACGATATAGGTGATTTTGGTCTCAATACCGAAACCTTTCTTCTTCCATTCGTCAATCACAGAGAAGATGACGGCATCGGCACCAAATACCTTGCCGAACATGCCCACGTTTCCTTCAATGAAGTTCTCTGCATCGTAGGCACTTTCCGCCTTGAAGATTTCCATGGCCAAGTGGGGCGAGATGACATAGTAACCTGCTTCAGCCAAGGGTTGGCTGATGGAAGTGTAAAGCAAGTCCTTGGCTTCTACGTTATTAGAGTTGTTGATAGGGGGCATGACCAACAAAGTCACGGGTTTTTCATCATACATTTTGGGATACAACTCGCCGCGTGTATGGTTCAGTGTTTCGCACGATGCAAACAGTAGCGCGCAGAATGCGATGAGGATGAAGTGGAACTTTTTCATGGCTATTGTTGGCTGAATTTTTGGACTAAGGGTTGGATGAAAACGGAAGATTCGGGATACAACTCCATCTCTTTTTGCAGCATTTCGATTCCTTTTTCTCTGAATGACGTGCTGTAGTCGCTCATAGCGCCGAATGTCTCTTTTTGCTTTTTTGTGGCGTGGTTGAGGAAGGTATCAGCAGTGCCTGAACTGAGGAGAAGGTAGCCATATTCGGCGCAGATGCCAGGAGGAATCACGCCTCGTTGGCCTCCGGGATGGGTGACCATGTACTCGTATTGGCACAAAAGGGCGCAAACGCTCTCTGGAGTTTGTGAATGGTAGTTGTCGTAAAGCAGTGTTTCGTATTCCGAGGCGTTTTTTGAACTGTTTTTGTACCCCCAGTTGTATAGCATCGGCTTGGTTTCGATGCACGAACTGAGTGCCAAGGTTATGCCTATGAGAATAAGCAACTTCTTCATAACTCGATGATTTTGGTGTCGCCCGTAGAGAGCATCACTTCCTTGGAATAGACGGTTTGACCGTTGCGTTTCACTTCAATTGTGTGTCTGCCAGGAGTGGTCTGAATGGCACTTTTGGCCGTTTCCTTGATGTTACGGCGGGTTTTATGGGCAATGTTTTTGACGGTGGTTGTGGTAAAATGTTGGTCGTCGATGGTAACATTGATATCATAGGCACTTGAGGCTGAGAAGCACACTGAAGCTTTGTCTTCAACGCCTGAGGTTACGGTATAGTTGCCCACACCACATGAATTGAACAGGGTGGCCACGAAAAGGCATAAGGTTGCGATGATTATCTTTTTCATAGTTTATTTCTCCATTAAATAATAAAGTTCAAGATGGTCGGTATCGATGGCTTCGCCTTCGTAAGTGGCAAAGGAGATTTCTGTTTCTGGGGTATCGCCGAAGTTGGCAGTCACGGTGACTTGTCCCAATCTCTTGCCAGGGAGTTCAACGTTGGCGCCAGTTTGCGGGTTGTTGACCATTTTACCTTTTTTATATAAGCCAAACGTGGTGCCAGGGGTGATACCTTGTGTGACACCGCCCGAAATGACATATTCACCATCCTCAACGGTTAAGATATAGCCTCTCCAAGGCTTGTCCATGCATTTGTTGATGATGTTCTCGACAAGTTGGGTGAGTGCAGCCGAGATGGCTTTGTCGCTCAGCGTGGCATCGAATCCGGCTGTGCCGCCAATGCCCAAAGTGGTTTTCGAAGAGGTTTCGGCTTGGCCTTTTGCTTCATCGGAATAGATGATGAGGCCTGATGCCACATCGACGAGGCGCACGTTCACGGTAGCCTCAACAGTTTGTGTCTTGGTACTGCTGAAGATACCTTCGTCGCCTTCTGTCTTGCGACCAAATTGCGTGATGGAGCCAAGAATGATATAGTCGGCACCAATCTTCTGCATTTCGCTTCCGGCTTCCTTGACGATGACATCAAGGTCGTCACGTTCCAACAGGATGAACTTTTCGCTGGCTGCGAGTTTCGACGAAAGAATGTCCATGGCTTGCTTGCGCATAGGGTCATTCTCGCGGTCGTAGAAAATGCCTTTCCCATACTGGGTCTCATTGGTGAATCGGCCGATGGCCACTTTGCGTTTCAAAGTTTTGCCTTCTTGGGCAAATGAAACGGTGCTGAATGCTGCAACGAGCAAAACAGCAAGAATCAGTCTGATGTTCTTCATTTTATTGTTTGTAATTGATGATTCATCGGATATAGCTTGCAAAAATAGGGAATTTTGGAATATATTAGGCTGTTTTCTTACAATTGTACAGCGTTTTAATCTTATAACGACGAAATGGAATGATTATTATTTTACTTTTTTCCAAAAAAAATGAAAAAAACGCTTGCGCGTAACGAAATTAGTTGTACTTTTGCAGCCGCATTCGGGAACGAATGATGTCGAGTGGTGTAATGGCAGCACTGCAGATTTTGGTTCTGCCTGTCAAGGTTCGAATCCTTGCTCGACAACTTGAGGTGGAAGAAAAGACCTGCTACTTTGAGTAACAGGTTTTTTTATTGTAAAAGCTAAGGTCCCTGAGCCTGTCGAAGGGCCGATTTAAACGATTGAAGTTGAAATGATTAACAAAGAACAAGTATCAGCCCTCTGCGAAGAAGCCCTCGTCAACAGCGACCGCTTCCTCGTGGAAGTGAAGGTGAAGCCCAACAACGTGATTGAGGTCTACATCGATTCAGACTCGGCCGTCAATATCGACCATTGCGCCGAATTGAGCCGTTTCATCAATGAAAAAATGGACCGCGATGTGGAGGATTACGAGCTGAGCGTGTTCTCATGGGGTCTCTCGGGTGCCTTGAAGATGGACCGTCAGTTACAGAAATATGTGGGTAAGGATGTGGAAGTGAAGACCAAAGAAACGGGTAAGATGCAAGGCAAGTTAGTGAGCTTCGATGCTGAGAGGGTGGAATTTGTCCCCGCACCCAAGAAGGCTACCAAAAAAAAATCCGCTGAGGAACCCGCCAACCTGTTTTTTGAAAGAAATAAAGTGGAGATCAAACCAGCAATAATCTTTTAAGTCTTTGAATTTTAAATCTTTGAATATTTAAATCAACAATATAAAAATGGACAACTACAAATTAGTAGAAACTTTCTCGGAATTCAAGGAATTCAAGAACATCGACCGTGAAGCCATGATGCGCATCATTGAGGATGTGTTCCGTGGCATGTTGAACAAGAAGTTCGATACCGACACTACCGACTTCATCGACATCATCGTGAATGTTGATAAAGGTGACTTCGAAATCTATCACAATCGCACCGTGGTTGAGGATGACGAGCTGACCGATCCAGTGCGACAGATTAAGCTGTCGGATGCCATCAAGATTGAACCTGATTTCGAGGTGGGAGAAGAAGTGAACGAGGAGTTGCGTATCGAAAACTTCGGGCGTCGCGACATTCTTGCTCTTCGTCAGAATCTGCAAACCAAGGTGTCTGAATATGAGAAAGAAAACATCTTCCAGAAGTACAAGGAGAAGGTCGGCGAAATCATTACCGCAGAGGTGGCTCACGTGTGGAAGCGCGAAATTGTGGTCATTGACGACGAGAATATCGAGCTGATTCTTCCAAAAATCGAGCAGATTCCTACCGATAAATATAGTAAAGGTGACACCATTCGCGCCATTGTGAAGAGTGTGGAGAGTGTCAATGGCTCTCCAGTGGTCACCTTGTCGCGTACTTCCGAGATTTTCCTGCAGCGTTTGCTTGAAGCCGAAGTCCCTGAGATCTACGATGGCCTCATCACCATCAAGAAGATTGTCCGTGAACCTGGTCAGCGTGCCAAGGTGGCGGTTGAGTCCTACGACGACCGTATCGACCCCGTCGGCGCTTGCGTTGGTATGAAGGGAACGCGTATTCACGGCATCGTCCGCGAGCTGCGAAACGAAAACATTGATGTCATCAACTGGACTACTAATCCTACGTTGCTCATCACCCGTGCTTTGAGTCCGGCCAAGATAACCAATATTGTGTTAAGCAGCGACAATACAATGGCCAATGTGTATATGGAGAACGACCAAATCAGCCTCGCCATTGGTAAGGGTGGCTACAACATCAAGCTCGCTGGCAAGTTGACGGGTTATGAAATCGATGTCTACCGCAATAGCGAAGCAAACAGCTCGGAGGAAGATGTTGATTTGCAAGAGTTCTCTGATGAAATCGACCAGTGGGTCATCGACTCTTTGGTCAGGATGGGTTGCGATACGGCCAAAGATGTGTTGTCCTATACTCCTGAAGAGGTGGCCAACCGTGCCGACCTTGAAATCGAGACAGTCAGAGATGTGTTCCGCATCCTGAACGCTGAATTTGAACAAGATGCCGAATGATGCTTAGGCATATAAAATAAAAACGAGAAACGAAGAAAGAAGAAACTATGTCCGAAGAAACTAATTTTTCAATTCGATTGTCGAAAGCGGCAAAAGAATTCAATGTGGGAAAGGATACCATCGTTGAATTCCTTGGCAAAAAGGGATTTCAGGTGGACCCGTCTCCCAACACGAAGCTCACATCGGAGATGTATGAGCTGCTCGTGAAGGAATATCAGGGCGAGAAGGAAGTGAAGAATGAGGCCATGAAATTGGGTAACCTCTCTTACAAGGGTGGTAGTGTTTCCGTTGATTCGGCATTGCAATCGCAAAAAGCCGTTGAGGAAGAAGATCACGATGAAGTGATTATCCGCAGCAATACAATATCATCGCCAGTGAAAAAGGCAGTCAAAACGACTGCTGTTGAACCTGAGAACGAAAAGGTTGAGAAACCAAAGGAAACCAAAGAGGTAGCTCCTGAAATAGTGCCAGACTCGACCCCTGAAAAAGTTGAGCCAGAGGAGAAAAAAGCTGAAAAGGAGGAAGTAACGGCTTCTGGTAGCCCACTGAAGATTCTTGGCAAGATTGATCTTGATCCTAAGCCTCGCGAAAAGCATGAAAAGAAAAAGGAAAAGGAAAAGAAACCTGAACAACAATCTGCCAAACCTCAGGATAAGAAACAGGAGAAAACGCAACAGCAAAAACCTGTGGAGAAAAAGCCGGAAGTGCCTAACAAGGTGACGCCTGCTAAGGAGGAAAAACCTGTTGAACCAAGAGTCATTCGCTTGGAGGCTCCCAAGTTGACTGGCCCTACTGTTTTGGGTACTTTGGAACTGCCTGTCGAGAAAAAAGGCGGCAAACCTGGCGAATCAAAGAAAAAGAAACGCAAACGTATCTCGGGTGCCAAGCCTGAAGGCTCGTCTGAAAACCCGACGGGTCCGAATGTGAATGCTGGCGGGAAGAAGCAAGATGCTGGTAAGCAAGGCAAAGGCCCAAAACCTGCCGATCAAGGTGGTAAAAAAGGTCAGAAAGACAACCCGAAACTCAGTAAGAAAGATAAGAAAGGAAAACGCGAAGAGAAACCAGAACTGACCGAAGAGGAAATTTCGAAGCAGATTAAGGATACCTTGGCGCGCCTCGCTCCTATGGGCAAGTCGAAAACCTCCAAGCACCGTCGTGAGAAGCGTCAGGCAGTGGCGGGCAACATGATGGAGGAGATGATGCGTCAAGAGGAGGACAAGAAGGTCTTGAAGGTGACGGAGTTCGTCACCGCCAACGAGTTGGCTACCATGATGAATGTGCCTGTGGTGAAAGTCATCGGCACTTGCATGAGCCTCGGTATGCCGGTCTCCATCAACCAACGTCTTGATGCTGAAGCCCTCTCCGTGGTGGCTGAAGAGTTCGGCTTCCAAGTCGACTTCGTTAGCGCGGATGTGCAGGAAGCCATCGCCGAGACAGAAGAAGTCGATAAAGAAGAGGATCTCGTCCCCCGTGCTCCTGTCGTCACTGTCATGGGTCACGTCGACCATGGTAAGACCAAACTCTTGGACTATATCCGAAACACCAACGTGGTGGCCGGTGAGGCGGGCGGTATCACCCAGCACATCGGTGCCTACGAGGTGACTACCGAGAGCGGCAAGAAGATTACTTTCTTGGATACTCCTGGTCACGAAGCCTTCACGGCTATGCGTGCTCGTGGTGCCAAGATTACCGACGTCGCCATTATCGTCATCGCTACCGATGACAACGTGATGCCGCAGACGGTTGAGGCTATCAACCATGCTCAAGCTGCTGGTGTGCCTATTGTCTTTGCTCTGAACAAGATCGATAAGCCCACCGCCAATCCCGATAAGATTCGTGAGCAGTTGGCCAACATGAACATTCTTGTCGAGAGCTGGGGTGGTAAGTACCAAGATCAGGAAATCGCCGCTAAGATTGGTTTGAACGTCGATGCACTGCTTGAGAAAGTGTTGCTTGAGGCTGAGTTCCTTGATCTGAAGGCTAACCCCAATCGTTTGGCTAAAGGTACGGTCATCGAGTCTGCTTTGGACAAGGGTCGTGGCTATGTGGCCAAGATTTTGGTGCAGAACGGTACTTTGAAGATTGGTGACATGGTGTTAGCTGGCACTACCTACGGTAAGGTGAAGGCCATGTTCGACGATCACAACCGTCCCGTCAAGGAGGCTGGCCCTTCCACGCCGGTGCTGTTGCTGGGCCTGAATGGTGCTCCCATGCCTGGCGATGCCTTCAACGTAATGACCGACGAGCGCGAGGTGAAAGCCATCGCCAATCGTCGTGAGCAGCTGCAACGCGAACAGACGCGCCGTACTAGCCCGCATATCACCTTGGATGAAATCGGTCGTCGTATCGCCATCGGCGACTTCAAGGAGCTCAACATCATCGTCAAAGCCGATGTGGACGGCTCTGTGGAGGCTTTGGCCGACAGCTTGTTGAAGCTCTCCACCGAGGAGGTGCAGGTCAACGTCATTCATAAGTCGGTGGGTGCCATCAGCGAGTCTGACGTCATGCTGGCTTCGGCATCCAATGCCGTCATCGTGGGCTTCAACGTGCGTCCTACCGCACAGGCGCGTAAGATGGCTGAGAACGAGAAGATTGATATCCGCTTGTACTCCATCATCTACACCGCTATTGAGGAAATCAAGGCCGCTATCGAAGGCATGTTGGCTCCCGAGATCGAGGAGGTGGTTACCTGCAACCTCGAAATCCGCGAGACCTTCAAGATCAGCAAGGTTGGCACCATCGCCGGCTGTATGGTCTTGGACGGCAAGGTCACCCGCAACACCAAGGTTCGTGTCATCCGCGATGGCATCGTCATTTACACGGGTGTACTCGGCTCCTTGAAGCGTTACAAGGACGACGTCAAGGAAGTCAGTGCTGGCATGGACTGCGGCTTGAACATCGAGAACTTCAACGACATCAAGGTCGGCGACATCATCGAAGGTTATACGGAGAAGGAAGTCGCGAGGAAGTTGTAAAATTGTTTAAAGCCTTAAATCTTGTAGAGACGCGATTCATTGCGTCTCTATTTTTTTGTCATTTCAACTTCGCCATCACCTTCAACATCTGCTCGCCCAAGCCGATAGTGTAGCCCTGTTTCACAAACACCACTTCGCTGTTGGCGTTGGCGATGAGGAAGATGGGGCGACTGTCGGTGTTGAGGTGGAGTCCGTCAACGATTTCGTTTCGTATCTCACCTTCATCTATGCCGTAAACGATGCCATCTGGCAACTCATTGAAATTCTTCAGTTTGAACTTGTCGTAATCTTCCTGATTACTAAAAATGAAGATGATGGGCAGGTTGCTGTCTTCAAAGTCCTTGCGGAAAGCGGCGATGTCTTGCATGGCATGGGTGGTAGGTTCACTGCCTTGGTCCAAAAGGCCGAGGATGAAGTAGTTGTCTTTGACAAGTTGCTTGGCGTTGGAGGTCTCACCATTTTCAAGGTCGGTGAATTTGCTGTCGGCGTAAAAGCTGCCGACGACACGAAGCTCGTTGTCAGGTTGGCGCAAAACGAGGTCGACTTGTGTCGTTTTGCCCGCCTTGATGGTGAAGAACTGGCTGTGGGTCAGTGCGGTACCATCTTCAAGGCGAGTTCCAGCAGTGAGGATATACATGCCTTCGTCCAAAGGCGTTGGCTTCTCGAATGTCGAAAGCATCATGCCGTCGTCGATGCCGGGGTCTTTGGCGTCGTAGGCCAGGAGGCGGAAACTCTTTCCGTCAAACTTCTTGATGCTGAAATGGGTGTAATACTTCGGGTCGGCCACGGAAGTAATGGGCGCGTATTGGATGTCGAGATAGCCTGTCCCAGAGGCATTTGCGGCCTCTTTTTCGAATTGTACATTTTGCCATTGGGTACCATCGAAATACTGTACGTTGCCATTCACAGGGTTGACTTGCGCCGCAATGCCTAAACTGCGGGTCATGGCCACGAAAAAGATGTCGCGCGAGTGGCGGTCGGCCTTGCGGGCTTTCAGAACGCCGAGAGGCGAAATGGGGATGCGTTGCGGATTAAGCTCGTCGTCGACGGTGATATTTTGGCGCACCCAGTCGGCCAAAAGTATAGGATTGTCGTGGTATTGCTGGGCTTCGGTCGGGTCGAAGAACTCGGTGAAGGTCTTGCGGAAGGCCACAAGGTTCTCGTTGCTGATGCGCGGACTGAGGATGTATTGCGCATAATGTTCCACAGGCATCGAAATGACCGAAGAAGTGAGGTCGAGTGTATGGTCCAGATGGTCTTTCAATACTTCAAGGGTGACATCGCGCAAGTCTTTGTCGGTGATGTTGCTGAGCAATTCCACGGCCTTGATTTCCTGGTTCTTGCTTTGGGCATAGCTCACGAAGTCGGCGATGGCTTGGTAGTTGCCCCAGGTCTTCTCGTAGATGCGGCACAAGGTTTTGTTGCCAGTGTTCATAATCAACTCGTTTTGAGCCTCTTTGCATGACTTGATGTAGGCATTTCGCAACGAGTCTTCGTAGGTGATGCGGCGGTCGTTCTCGGCACGCATTTCGGGTGTCACTTCCGGTAAAACACTGGTCGGGGCGGGCGGAACCATATCATACTCAAAGGATTCCGTTGCATTCTTGTCATGGTTGAGGGTGATGGTGACGTTGTCTTTCTCGCCTGCCTTGAAGACCTCGAAACCAAACTTGCCGTCTTTTGAGGCGTAAGCCATCATAGTGCCCAAACCCGAAGTGAGCCAGGTCTGGCCGTTGGCATCCGTGGTTTTCGTGACGACGGTGCAGAATTCGGCGTAGTTGTAAATCTTGAACTCCACAGGCAGGTTACCTTGCGGCTGCCCGTTTTCGTCGACGATGGTGAAGGTGGTCTTGGCAGTCTTGCCATAGTTGCCCACCACGTTGATTTCCGTGAAGTTACGTGTGCGGCTGATGACTTCTTCCGGACCGTCGTAGTCGCCGAAGACGCGCGTATGTAATAATAAGGTGCGCGAAGCCGGCAGGTTGAACCAGCCGAGGTCGAGTACAGGCTCAGGCTCGCAGGCGCCGAGGAAGTGCCATTGTCCGTCCACCCAAGCCTCCACCCAGGCGTGGTTGTCGTCGCAGTGGGCCCAGCGGGGCGTGTAGACCTGTCGCGCAGGAATGCCCACGGTGCGCAAGGCGGTCACCAAGAGCGTCGATTCCTCGCCGCAGCGTCCCCACGAGGTCTTGATGGTCGACATTGGGGCGCTGGTGCGGCTGTCGCTGCCCTTGTAGTTGACGTGCTCGTGGCACCAATGGTTCACTTCGAGGACGGCATCTTTGAGCGACAAGTCCTTGACTCTGTTTTTCAGCTCCTCATAATAGGTGGCGCGGAAGCGGTCGAGGCCTTCGTTGTTGACGCGCACGGGCACCACGAAGTGTTTGAACTCGCGTTCGGGGATGTTTGCGCCCCAGGGCATCTCTTCCTTGGCCAGGAAGGCATAGTGGACGCATTCGCGGTAATAGTCTTCGGTGTAATCTACGCTGTCGCCGAGCAGCATGTATTGGTAGAGGAATTGCAGGGCTTCTCCTTCGTTGAAAGCCTTTTGTTTCGTCTCGCCTGTGCATCCGGAAAGGAGCAGTGCAACGGCGGTAATGAGAATGAATAAAGTGTTTTTCATATTGCAAATGTTTGCTGCAAAGATAGTGTTTATTTCAATCCTTCCATCAAGAACTTCCGTAAATGGAGGCAGGTTTCTCTTTTATGGAAGAAATTCTTTAAATTTTTGATTACAAACAAAAAAGGTGGTATGATACCACCTTCCATTGCTATTTTTTTGAACAGTCCTTCGTCTAATCGTCACCTGTCACTTAGGCCATAAACTCTTCCAAGGTGGAGAATAGGATCTCTTTCAGTTCCTCTTTATGCTCGGGCGTGGTCTGCGTGAACAGGAATCCCCAGATGCTCATGGCGGGGTTCATGATGTCGCGGGTCTCCAACACGCCATGGAAGTGCCGCTTGATGCGCTCGAAATCGAGGACGCGGTTTGTGTCATAGGGCTTGTCCAGGACGATAAAGCTGAATACATCATTCTCGATGCCGTTCCACATGGTGGAATAGTCGGGGTGCGTGCCCTCGAAGTAAGCTTGCACGGGTAGCAGGTGACATGTGTGGCGCGTCAAGTCGTTGAGGCACATGCCGGCAAAACGCAACGGGTTGACCTCGATCGGGATGGCGCGCCCCGTGTGCTTGTCGACGCGGAACTCCACGTGCATGGGGAAGTTCTTCAGTCCGAGCACGCCGTTCAAGTCGATGCAGAACTGGTTGAAGGCGGGATAGTTGGCTTCGAAGATCTGCTTGCTCATGCAGTAGAGACGGTCGCTGACGTCGGTCTCGTCCTTGAAGATGTGGTGGAAGATGTTGATGATGTTGGGCTTGCCCTCGGCATCATAATAGGCGTCCACGGCATATTCCTCGCCTTCGATGAACTGCTCAAGCACGAACTTTTCGCTGCGCACCACGGTCTCTGGGAAGACGGCGCACTGCTTCGCGAAGTTTTGGTCGATGTCGTCCAAAGCGGCCTGCCATTCAGCTTTGTTGCGGACAATATACACGCCCACGCTGAGGAAACCCACGGCTGGTTTCAGTACCAAAGGCAGCGGCAACTCGTCAGGGTTGAGGCTGCGCAAGGCTTTCATCTCCACCTCTTTATAATAGAAGTCGGGATAAATCTGTTGGCAGATGCGTCGGAAAGCGGCCTTGTCCTTTAGGATCTTGACCTTTTTTACCAGCTCAGACTCGGGCAGTTGGGCATAGAGCCACACCAAGGCATTTTCCGAGACAGCATAGAGTTGGTTGGTTTGGTTGTATCTTTCAACGAACTGTTTGTCGTCCAAAAGGTTGAGTTTGTGGCCTTGCTGTTTCAGCACCTCGGCCATGTCGTTATGCAAAACGGGTATTTGTTTCTCTTCCAAATAGGCCACCAGCGGGGCGGAAACGTATGGTTTTTCTAGAATAATCATCTCAAAATGTTTTGTGTTCTGTCAGGGCCGTACGAAACGAATTTGATCGGCACGCCGACATAGTTTTCAATGAATTTGATATAGTCCTCCAATTTCTGCGGGATCTTGCCTTTAATCTTCTGCTGCCAGCCTGGAATCTCGGTGTAGACGGGTTCCATCGTCTCGGTGCATGCGGCAAAAGGCAACTGTTTGGTCTCTTGTCCGTTGTAGCGATAGGCCGTGGCGACTTTCAGGGTGGCGAAGTCATCCATGACATCAGACTTCATCATCATCAGGTCAGTGACGCCGCTGAGCATGACGGCATACTTCAGTGCGGGAAGGTCGAGCCATCCGCAGCGACGTGGGCGGCCTGTGGTGGCACCAAACTCGTGCCCGTTCTGGCGGAGCATCTCGCCAGTCTCATCAAAAAGCTCAGTGGGGAAGGGGCCTGTGCCCACGCGGGTGCAGTAGGCCTTGAAAATGCCGTATACCTTGCCGACACGGCTTGGGGCAACGCCCAAACCGGAGCAAACACCGGCAGCGATGACGTTCGAAGAAGTCACAAAGGGATAGCTGCCAAAGTCCACGTCGAGCATGGAGCCTTGGGCACCTTCGGCCAGCACTTTCTTGCCGTTGTCAAGGGCCTCGTTGATGAAGTATTCGCCGTCGACGAACTGGTATTGTTTCAGGTATTCGATACCCTCGAACCACAGCTTCTCGTATTCGGCGAAGTCGAGGCCGTCGAGTTGGAAGCCCTGCATCTCGAAGCCGAGGCCAGCGATTTGTTGCAGGTGGGCGTTCTTCAGGTTCTCGTATTTCTCGCGGAAGTCGGCGGAGTTGATGTCGCCGATGCGCAAGCCTTTGCGAGCGGTCTTGTCGGTATAGGTCGGGCCAATGCCTTTCAGCGTGGTGCCAACTTTCATCTTGCCCAAAGCTTTCTCGTTGGCGGCGTCCATGGCGCGGTGCGTTGGCAGGATGAGATGGGCGCGGTTGGCAATCATCAAAGTCTTGCGCAGGTCGAAGCCGGCTTCACGCAGACCTTCGATTTCACCTTTTAATATATGAGGCTCGATGATGACGCCGTTGCCGATGAGGTTGATGCAACCAGGGGTGAGCACACCCGAAGGAATGTTGTGCAACACGAATTTCTTTCCACCAAATTCAATGGTGTGTCCGGCATTGGGTCCGCCCTGGAAGCGGCAAACGATGTCATAATTCGGGGTGAGGGCATCGACCACCTTGCCTTTGCCTTCATCGCCCCATTGGAGACCTAGTAATATGTCAATTTTGTTCATTGTTTATTGTTTGTCGTTTTTAATAGTTGTTTTGACTATGGCTGATGGCCTATGATATGGCAACTTCACCAGAAAGAGGAACTCCTGCCTTGGTGGAAGCTGCCATAGTAATTAGCCATAGGCCATAGTACTGTCAACTCTTCTTGTGTCCATAAAATATCAACGAATGATGCGTAATCTCAACACCCAATTGTTCTTCAATCGAACGCTGGATTTCTAACAGCCGTGGGTCGCAAAACTCCATAACGGTCTCCGTCTCCAGGTCGATGAAATGGTCATGTTGGCGGAACTTGTAGGAGCGTTCGTATTGCGCGCAGTTGTGTCCGAATTGGTGCTTGATGACCAGACCGCAGTCAAGCAGCAGGTCGATAGTATTATATAAGGTGGCTCTACTTACACGGTACTTGTTGTCTTTCATCTGGTTGTACAGCGAGTCGATGTCGAAGTGCCCGTTGGTGGAATAAATCTCCTTGAGGATGGCAAAACGCTCTGGAGTCTTGCGCAACTTCCTTCGCTGCAGGTAGTCGATGAATAACTTCTTGACGGCCAAGTAGGTATTGTCAAACGAGTCTTTCATTTCTTTTACGTCATGATGAGGCGCAAAGATAAGAATATTTTTCAGACCGATTCTAAATAACCGATATTATTTTTAATTGTTCTTGCGCACCACTTTCTGAATTTCTTTCAGCTGGTTCAGTTTGGCAATCAAGTCGTCGAGTTCCTTGGTGTTGTGCACGTAAACGGCAATGGAAGCTTCCACCACGTCCTGCTTGGCTTCCATGTGGAGCGAGTGCATGTTGAGTTGCATTTCGTTGGAAAACAGGTTGGTCATGCGATTGAGCAATCCTGCCGTGTCCAAGGCGGTGATTTTCAGTTCGGCGAGGAAGGCGATTTCGCTCTTGGGTTGCCATTTGGCTTTCACGATGTTGTTGCCAAAACGCGAAGAGAGCTGTATGGCCTTGGGACAATTGCTCCTGTGGATTTGCAGCGGTTCGCCTGGGAAACTGAAGGCGATGACATCGTCGCCCGGAATGGGGTTGCAGCAAGTGGAGACGTTGAACTCGAACTCGCCAGAAGTGGTGATGGGAGCCGCTTCTTCTTTGCTATTGCCCCACAATCTATTGGTGATATAGCGCATGAAACTGCTAGTGCTCGACTGGGGCTTCAGCACGCTACGGATGAGCCGTTCGTCGATTTTGCCAGTAGCCACATTATAGTAGAAATCAATGGAACTGGTGAGGCCTTCGGCTTCCATCACGGTGTTGCGATTGGCTTTCGAAGGCTCCATGTCGAGTTTTCGCATGATTTCTTCGTATTTTTGTTCACCTTCTTCACGGAAGCCGCGACGGTATTCCTTGATGCCACTTCTGAGTCTAGACTTTGCCGTGGCAGTGGCGAGGAACTCAAACCATTTCTCTTGTGGGTGCTGCGATTCTGAGGTGATGATTTCCACCTGGTCACCTTTGGTGAGCTTGCGGTCGAGTTGGGCCAACTGGTTGTTGACATTGGCCGCGATGCTGTGGTCGCCGATCTCGCTGTGGATGTTGTAGGCGAAGTCGAGTACGGTGGAGCCTTTGGGCAATGTAATCATCTTGCCCTGTGGAGTGAAAACGTAAATTTCGTCGGAGAAAAGGTCGAGCTTGAAGTTGTCGACAAACTCGATGGCGTTGTCCGAATTGTCGCTGATGAGGTCTTGGGCTTTCTTCAGCCATTCGTCGAAGCCGCTCTCAGTTGTGTCGTTGTCGGTCTTGTATTTCCAATAAGCGGAGAAGCCTTTCTCGGCGATTTCCTCCATGCGTTGGCTGCGAATTTGTACCTCAACCCAGTTGCCTGTTTGGCCCATTACCACGGCGTGCAGACTTTCGTAGCCGTTGGCTTTCGGGAACGAGATCCAGTCCTTCAGCTTTTTAGTGTAAGGGCGGTAGCAGTTGGTCAGCACAGCATAGATCTTCCAACATTCTATACGTTCCTGGTCTTTTGGGCAGTCGGTGATGAGGCGAACAAGGAAGGAACCGTATAGGTCTTCAAAAGCCAACTCCTTATCCATCATGCGTCTCCATACCGAATTGACCGAACGTTCCTTGATTTCCGCTCTCGCCTTGATGCCGTTTTTCTCCAACTCAGCCTCGATGGGGGCAATGAAGTCGCGCAACTCGCCCATACGTTTGCCGCGTGCGTTGTCCATGCGCTTGCGGATGTTGTAATAGATGGTGGGGTTGGTGTATTTCAGCGACAGGTCTTCTAATTCGATTTGGATGGCATGGAGTCCAAGACGGTAGGCGAGGGGGGCATAGATATAGGTGGTCTCCGAGGCAATTTTCAGCTGTTTGTGCTTGGGCATCGAGTCCAAGGTGCGCATGTTGTGGAGACGGTCGGAGAGCTTAATGAGTACCACGCGGATGTCGTACGACAACGAGGAGATGACCTTTTTGAAGTTCTCGGCCTGCATGCTTTCGGCGCCTTCTAAGTTATCGAACTTGGTGAGGCCATCCACAACGCGCGAAACCTTCTCGCCGAACATCTCTTTAATGTTGTCTAAGGTATATTGTGTGTCTTCCACCACATCGTGCAACAGGGCGCAAATGATGGAAGTGCGGCCTAATCCAATGTCGTGGGCGGCTATGGTGGCCACTTCGATGGGGTGGTAGATATATGGCTCGCCCGAGCGACGACGTTGGTTCTTGTGTGCTTCGACAGCAAAATAAAATGCCTTGTCAACCATTTCAAGGTCTTGGGCTTCCTTCCGCGTCTGCCAGGCATCAATAAGGCGCTTGTGGCGTCGTTCGATTTCTTCTTTCTCTTCTTTGGAATAGGTGTCGGGTAAAATGGGCTCCATAGGCAATCGTCTTTTTCAAACCGCAAATTTATAGATAATCCTTGTTCTTTGAGTGGCGTTGAAAGTGATTTTTTTGAGAAAAGTGTTGAAATATTTAAAAAATGTATATTTTTGCGAAAAAACATGGTATGAAATAGCAATATCAATATTTAAATCAATTATTAAAACACTAGTTTAACTCCAAAATACTATTGCTTTGAAAAGGAACTTTACTTTTGTGATGACTGTTGTATTGATTGTGCTTTGTGGCAAGCTGATTTGAATTACAGTCCGTATTTTGTCTGTGGCTCGTATTGGACTTCTTCGCAATTCCTAGATGGAAATCCTGTAGGTGTAGGCAATGCTGTTGCATTGAAAATAGTCACTTACGATATGGATCCAGCATACACCTCAGGATTCGTCGCAAATAAAATTAGATGTAAAGGATACTCTGTCCGCTTGGTTTCGGATGAGTAATTGCCCGATGTGTTTTTTCCGTGCTACAAATTTGGGCTGCAAAGCGAAAAATTTCCTATTTTTGCGCCCATAATGAAAAACATCAGAAATTTTTGCATCATTGCCCATATTGACCATGGCAAATCGACCCTGGCCGATAGGCTTTTGGAACTAACACATACACTCAACTCCAAGGAATTGGTCGACCAAGTGCTCGACGATATGGACCTCGAGCGTGAGCGCGGCATCACTATCAAGAGCCACGCCATCCAGATGAAATACAACTACAATGGCGAGGAATATACCCTCAACCTTATCGATACTCCTGGCCACGTCGACTTCTCTTACGAGGTGTCGCGCAGCATCGCGGCTTGCGAAGGCGCTTTGTTGGTGGTGGATGCCACGCAAGGTATTCAGGCCCAAACCATTGCTAACCTTTATTCTGCTCTTGAACACGACCTCGAAATCATCCCTGTGATGAACAAAATCGACATGGACAGCGCCATGGTCGACATCGTGGAAGACCAGATGGTCGACCTTTTGGGCTGCGACCCGAGTGATATACTGAAAGTCAGTGCACGCACAGGTGAAGGCGTGCCTGCCGTACTCGAAGCCATCGTGGAACGCATTCCCTGCCCCCAAGGTGACCCAGATGCGCCGCTACAAGCTCTGATTTTTGACTCTGTGTTCAATTCGTTCCGTGGTATCATTGCCTATTTCCGTATCGTGAATGGTACCTTGCGTACCAACGACCTCGTGAAGTTCTTTGCCACAGGCAAGGAATACCATGCTGACGAAATCGGTGTGCTTCAACTGAAGCAAGTGCCTAAGGATGTGCTGTCGGCAGGTAATGTGGGCTACATCATCTCGGGCATCAAAACGTCGAAGGAAGTCAAGGTCGGCGACACCATCACCCATGTGGAACGCCCTTGCGCCGAGCCGGTAGCAGGCTTCGAGAATGTGAAGCCTATGCTGTTCGCGGGTATCTATCCCGTCGACGCTGACGATTACGAAGAGCTACGTGCTTCGCTTGAGAAACTTCAATTGAATGATGCCTCTTTGGTGTGGGAGCCTGAATCGTCAGCGGCGTTAGGTTTCGGCTTCCGTTGCGGTTTTTTGGGCCTGTTGCACATGGAAATCGTGCAGGAACGTCTTGATCGCGAATTCGACATGGACGTCATCACCACGGTGCCCAACGTGTCGTTCAAGTGCTACAAAACTGACGGCGAGATGATTGAGGTGCACAACCCCAGCGGCTTGCCCGAGGTGACGAAAATTGACCATATCGAAGAGCCTTACATTCTCGCTCAGATTATTTCGAAGAATGAGTTCACTGGGCCCATCATGACGCTCTGCATCGACCGCCGAGGCGTGCTGAAGAACCAAGTCTATCTCTCTACTGACCGTGTGGAACTGACTTTCCAGATGCCTTTGAGCGAAATTGTCTTTGACTTTTACGACAAACTGAAATCCATCTCGAAGGGTTATGCTTCCTTCGACTACCATATTGCTGGCTATCAAGACGCCGACTTGGTGAAACTGGACATCATGCTCAACGGCGAGTCCGTCGATGCCTTGTCTACCTTGATTCACCGTGGCCATGCCTATGAGTTCGGCCGGCGTATGTGCGAGAAGCTGAAGGAACTGATACCTCGTCATCAGTTCGACATTGCCATCCAGGCTGCCATCGGAGCAAAGATCATCGCTCGTGAGACAGTGCGTCAGGTGCGCAAGGATGTGACGGCGAAGTGCTACGGTGGCGACGTGTCACGTAAGCGCAAACTATTGGAGAAACAGAAGGCTGGTAAGAAGCGTATGCGTCAGATCGGCAATGTTGAAGTGCCGCAGTCAGCATTCTTGGCCGTTTTGAAGTTGGATTAATGGTGTAGGGCTGTCACATTGTGGCAGCCGACTCAATGAAATTGATATTTTGTGGCTGCCACGGCGTGACAGCCCAACAAACAAAAACTGAATGACCGATCTACAATACCAAATTGCCCTAACCCTTCTCCCTGGTATCGGTGATATCAGTGGAAAGAAATTTGTGCATTATTGCGGCAGTGTGGAGGCTGTCTTCAAGGAGACACGCAAGTCGCTGGAGAAGATTACGGGTATGCGTGAAGTGTCTATCGAGGCCATTTGCAACCCCAAGGAATACCTGAAAAGAGCTGATGAGGAGATTGAGTTCATTGAGAAGAACGGCATTCAGCCCTTGTTTTTCCTCGACTCCGACTATCCGCGTAGACTATTGCAATGCGATGATGGTCCAATGATGTTGTATTACAAAGGCAAGGCCAATCTCAATGCCAACCGCATGGTAGCCATTGTCGGTACACGAAACATCACCGAATACGGCAAGGAAAACTGCAATCAGTTGGTGGAGGATTTGAGGGATGACAATGTTTTGATTGTGAGTGGTCTAGCATATGGTGTTGACACTTGCGCCCACAAAGCTTCAGTGAAAAACGGCATCCCAACTGTCGCTGTGATGGGCAGTGGAATGCAGCAAATCTATCCTGCGCCGAACAAAAAGCTGGCCTCTGAAATGATTGAGCAAGGCGGTGGCATCCTGACGGAATGTATAAGCGGCACATTGCCCGACCGTGAGAACTTTCCGCGCCGCAATCGTATTATCGCGGGCATGGCCGATGCCGTGGTTGTTATTGAGTCGGCGATGAAAGGCGGTTCTCTGATTACGGCCGATTTGGCCAACTCCTACAGCCGCGATGTGTTCGCCTATCCCGGACGCGTGATGGATCTTTATAGCCAAGGTTGCAATTACCTTATTCGCACCAACCGCGCCCACCTCATGGAAAGCGTGCTCAATCTGCGCTACATCATGCGTTGGGACTCGGAAACGAAGTCTGAAAAGCAGACAGCTATGTTCCGCGAGTTTTCACCAGAAGAAAAACTGATTATGGATTGCTTCGGTTCAAATTCGGTGGTCAATTTGGACGATATCATTGTGAAGACGGAGCTGCCGACGACAAAAATTGCAGCCATTCTTTTGACTTTGGAATTTGACGGTGTGCTTATGGCCATGCCTGGAAAACGTTACCAGAAATGTTAGGTAAAGTCATTAAATCAACGGGCAGTTGGTACATCGTCCTCGACGATACAGGCCGGCAGTGGGAGTGCCGTCTACGTGGCAAGATTCGTTTGGATGGCATTCGTTCCACCAACCCTGTGGCGGTGGGCGACAATGTGCAGTTTGAACAGGAGCCTGGCAAGGAGACAGGTGTCATCAAGAAGATCGAGCCGCGCGATAATGTGATTGTCCGCCAGTCGGTCAACTTGAGCAAGGCCTCGCATATCATTGCTGCCAATGTGGATTTGGCCATCGTGGTGGCGACCATCGCACAGCCACGCACTTCCACAGGTTTCATTGATCGTTTCTTGGTCACCGCTGAAGCCTACCACATCCCCGCAGCCTTGGTTTTTAATAAATGCGATCTCTATACCGATGAACAGATAGGTGAGATGTGCGTGTTAATGGAATACTACCAGAGTTTAGGCTACGTTTCATTTGGCGTGTCGGCAAAGACGGGCTTCCAAATCGACCAGCTGAAAGCCTTGATGCAAGATAAGATATGCTTGTTCACGGGTCATTCTGGCGTGGGCAAGTCGGCGCTTGTGAATGCCCTTGACCCATCCTTGAATGTCCGCATAGGAGCCATTTCTGACTATCATGAGAAAGGCAAGCATACCACCACTTTTGCTGAGATGCACCATCTAAACTTTGGCGCATGGATTGTTGACACACCTGGCATCAAAGAGTTCGTGCTCTACGACCTTGAGAAAGAGACCCTTGCTCAGCGTTTTCCCGAGATGCGAAATTTGATGAGCGAGTGCCGTTTTGCCAACTGCACCCATACCCATGAGCCAGGTTGTGCAGTGAAGGAAGCTGTCGAGCGCGGCGACATCGCCGGTTGGCGCTATGTGAATTACATCCGTATGATGACGGATGAGAGCCATGATTCTGTGAAAGATGAAGGATAAACCTTGTAGAGACGCGAATCGCGTCTCAAAAAATAAAAATATGAAAACCATCGCCCTATTTGGAAAGACCCTCGCCCCTGAGAACGGGGAATATATGCGGCAGCTGTTCGAAGAATTGGCTGGCTATCAGGCCGAAATTGTTGTTTACCAGCCTTTTGTCAATATTGTTGCCACCTACATCCCCCAAGGCCTACACTATAGTGTTTTCCACTCGCATGCCGACCTGAACGCCGACTTATTGTTCTCCATTGGCGGCGACGGCACTATCCTCGATACAGTTCCCTTTGTCCTTGACTCGGGCATCCCCGTGGCTGGTATCAATATGGGCCGCTTGGGCTTTCTTTCGGGCATTTCAAAAAACGAGATTCCCAAAGCAGTGGAAAGTGTGGTCACAGGTGAGTATTCTGTTGAGCAACGTAGCTTGTTGGAACTCGTTTCACCTTTCAATGTTTTTGGCGACGTGCGCTATGCCCTCAACGAACTAAATGTCATCCGAAACCCAGAGCATAGTCTTTTGGCAATCAAGGTGTTTGTTGACGATGTCTACCTTAATACCTATTGGGGTGATGGCATCCTGTTGGCAACCCCGACGGGTTCCACAGCCTACTCTTTGAGTGCTGGCGGCCCCATCATTGCACCCAATGCGAAAAACTTCGTCATAACGCCCATTGCCACCCATAATCTCACGGTGCGTCCCGTTGTCATACCCGACGACAGCACCATCCGCATTCAGGTGGAGGGCCGTGAGAAGAAATTTGTCTTCAGTATGGACTCAAGAAGTTGTACTTTAGATACTTCCGTCCAGCTTGAGGTACACAAGGCAGGTTTCTGTCTCAACTTGGTCAGGATGCGTGGTGAGGACTTTTTCGGCACCATCCGCAACAAATTGATGTGGGGAAAAGACAATAGAAACTGATTTCTTTCGTTTTCTTTGGAAAAATATCTAATTTTGCAGGCCTAAACTATGTATAGAATTATTCGTTTCTTATTGATATTGAGTTGTTTGGCTATTTTTGTTCAAGCCAATGCACAATTTGATGACCCTAAAACACTTGAAGTTGGCCCTCATGTTGGCGTGAGTTACTATATGGGTGATCTCAACCCGACTTTGCCTTTTGCGCAGTCGAAGCTTCAGTATGGCGGTCTTGTACGGTTTAATTACAATAACCGTTGGACTTTCCGTTTCGACTATTCGAGGGCAACCGTGACGGCTGACGACACGAAACTCAAGTGGCGGCCAGAACGTGGTTTGAATTTTACCTCTACAATCAATGATTTCAGCCTTACAGCTGAGTTCAATTTTTTGGAGTATTACACAGGCAATCCGAAAAAGAATGTGTCGCCTTACATATTCGGCGGCATCTCCGTGTTTCAATATACTGCCTTCGCCACAGTGGGCGATCAGCTGGTCGATTTGAGCGACTATGCCACGGAAGGCCACATTGACCCCAATGCAAAATGGTACGACAAGATGTTTGGCAAAACCAGCCCTATTGGTGTGTCGATACCTTTCGGTATGGGTGTGAAATTCTCATTGTCGCGCCACATGGCCGCCACAGTGGAGTGGAGGATGCAAAAGACCTTTACTGATTATTTGGACGATGTGGCTACTGTATATCCTGAAGGCGAGCATGCCGTATATACGTTTGAGGACGGCTCAACTTACGATTTGACCGACCCGACAGGTAATTATAAACCAGGCCAACAGCGTGGCAATTCTTCCTTCAACGATTGGTTTGGCATGGCGCGTATGTCACTGACTTGGAAATTCAATCTGCCCGATGGAAGGGGCTGTAACTTAAGCAAATTCTGACCTATGGAACTGAAAGATCAACTGATGCAACAAATTGACCGCGAGCGGTTGCCACAACATATCGCTATCATAATGGACGGCAATGGCCGCTGGGCCAAGGAACGCGGCAAACAACGCCTTTTCGGACACCAAAGTGCTATTCAATCGGTACGCGAGGTTTCGGAAGCCTCGGCGGAAATTGGCGTCAAATATTTGACACTCTACGCTTTCTCGACTGAGAACTGGAACCGACCTTTGGCAGAGGTGAGTGGACTGATGTCTTTGTTGGCCACCACTATCACGAAGGAGGTTGTTACGATGAATAAAAACAGCATCAAGTTGAACGCCATCGGTGACTTGAAGAGTTTGCCTAAGGCCAACTACGACCAACTGATGCAGGCTATTAAAGACACAAGCCACAATACGCGTATGACTTTGACCTTGGCCTTGAGCTATTCTGGCCGTTGGGACCTGAAGCAAGCCGCTCAGCGTATGGCACAAGATGTAGCTCAGGGCAAACTGCAACCCGACGCCATCGACGATGCAATGATTTCGTCATACCTCTCCACTTATAATATGCCTGACCCAGAGTTGCTTGTCCGAACCAGTGGCGAAGAGCGCATCAGTAATTTCTTATTGTGGCAATTGGCTTATTCTGAATTGTACTTCACTCCGAAATATTGGCCCGACTTCCGTAAGGCCGACCTTTACGAAGCAATTTTGAACTATCAGCATCGCGAACGACGCTTCGGGAAGACCAGTGAGCAAGTAACTGCTAAATAATTGAAATGTAGAACTATGCGATTTAGATGTTTACACATATTGTTGTTTCTTATGGCTCTTTTGGGCTTTGGAAATAGTACTTTTGCCCAAATCCAAATCGGGGACGACCTCTCTGAGATAGATTATTCTCGCCCGACGGATTACGAAATTGGCGGTATTGTCGTTGAAGGTGCCAAGTATGTCGATGCCTCCATGTTGAGCATGATTGCTGGCCTAAGAGTGGGCGATAAGGTTACTATTCCAGGGGATGACATTTCTTTGGGCATTCGCAAGATATGGGAACAAGGGTTGTTTGAGGATGTGGCTATCAACGCGACTGAGTTTGTGGGTAACAAGGTATTTCTGCAAATTGTCATCAAGGAAAAGCCGCGTGTGTCGAAGTTTTCTTTTAAAGGTATCAAAAAGAGCGAGGCCGACGATATCCGCAATAAGATCAATCTCTCGCGTGGCGATATTGCTACTGAGCATTTGCTGACCAAGACCACGCGCATCATTGAGGATTTTTATTTTGACAAGGGATATTACAATGTAAAAATTGATATCCAGCAGGAAGCCGATACAGCTCGTGAGAACTATATCGACATGCTCATCAACATCGATAAGGGCCCCAAGGTGAAAATCGGGGAAATCAATATTATTGGTAATGAGAACCTTTCCGAAGGTCAAATTCTGGCCGCCATGAAAGAGACCAAAGAACGTGGCCATTTCGACCCCTTGAATCCGCTTGGCCCTTTGGTTATTAACACTCTTGCTGATGTGTTCACCCTTCATCCCTTGAGAGCCATCAATGGCATTGAGGAATATTTCTATGACAACTACCGTCCTCGTATTTTCAAGGCTTCCAAATACATGGAAAAGGCCTATGAAGACGACAAAAAACTCATTATTGAAAAATATAATGCCAAAGGCTATCGCGATGCGCGTATTGTCCGTGATTCCGTCTATAGGATTGATGACCACAACTTAGGCATAGACATCGTCATTAACGAAGGCAATCGGTACCATTACCGCAATATCGCATGGACAGGTAATACCAAATACTCAAGTGAAACCCTTACTAACATCCTTGGCATCAAACCTGGCGATGTATATAATAAGGAGTTGCTTGACAAGAATCTGACCTATAGTGAGACAACTTTGGACATCAGTTCGCTGTATATGGATGATGGTTACTTGTTCTTCCGCGCCGACCCTGTTGAAGTGGCTGTGGAAAACGACTCTATCGACCTTGAGATCCGTCTTGTTGAAGGCAAGCAGGCCCGCATCAACAATGTGACACTCACAGGTAATACGAAGACATACGACCATGTAGTGCTTCGCGAGCTTTACACCCGTCCGGGACAACTCTACAGCCGTAGTGATGTGGTGCGTTCCGTACGTGAGTTGGCAACCTTGGGCTTTTTCAACCAAGAGAACATCGTTCCTGACGTGCAGCCCAACTTTTCCGACAATACGGTTGACATCGGTTACACCGTTGAGGAAGCTGCCGCCGACCAAATCCGTTTCTCAGCGGGTTATGCTGCAAGTTACTTGATGCTTGAGGCAGGTCTTCAGTTCTCCAATTTCTCAATGCGCAACATCTTCAACAAGAAGGCTTGGCGTCCGTTGCCTATGGGTGACGGCCAGAAACTCGCGCTGAGCGTGACCACTTACGGTCGCCAATTTATCCAATATAATATATCCTTCACCGAACCTTGGTTGGGAGGTCGCAAACCCAATTCGTTTACCGCGGCTTTCTATCAGTCATTCTTTGCTAAGGGAACGAATAGAACCAGTGCAGACTATGGTTGGTTCAATATGACTGGTGGTACACTCGGTCTTGGCCGTCGTTTAACTTGGCCTGACGACTATTTCAGCTTGTATCAAGGCCTTAACCTGAAACGTTATAATTTGCATAACTATCAGACCGCTCACTTGAGTGTGGGTGACGGCAACGGCAAATTCAATTTGATCAGCTATAATTTTGTGTTGTCGCGAAACTCGGTGAGCCAACCGCTCTATCCGCGCAGTGGTTCCGAGTTCCAGCTGGGGCTTGAAATTACACCTCCCTATTCGCTCTTTTCTAACCAGGATTACTCCAGCCTTCCTGAAAACGAGAGGTACAAGTGGATTGAGATGCACCGTTGGTCGTTCAAGGCAGCATGGTACACGGAACTTTATGATAAACTCGTGATGATGACACGCGTGCGTTTCGGATATTTGGGTCACTTCAATTCCGAAATAGGACCTACGCCATTCCACCGTTATTTCCTCGGTGGTGACGGCTTAGCCAACTATTCATTCGACAGCCGAGAATTGGTCGGTATGCGTGGCTATGCCAACAATGCACTCACACCAGGCTTTTATAACAGTACCAACTCGGCTGGAAACGGCGGAGATATGTTGACGAAATACACCCTGGAGTTGCGCTATCCGCTCTCGTTGAATCCACAGGCCACCATTTATGCTTTGACTTTCCTTGAGGCGGGTAACTGCTGGCTCGGGTTCAAGAACTTTGATCCGTTTGATGTGAAACGGTCTGCAGGCGTGGGTGTGCGTATCTTCCTCCCGATGTTTGGTTTGCTTGGCCTCGACTGGGGTTATGGATTCGATGACGTGTATGGCACCACTGGTGACAATCACAGCCAGTTCCACTTCTCCATCGGAGGCTCGATAGATTAGTTGGGAGTTTAGGGTTGAGAATATGAAGACGCTTTGCCACATAGCGAGTAACGAAGCAGTCCAGTAATTATGAATTTTTGAATCTTGAGTTTTTGAATCTTTGAATCTTAAAATTTGAATCAAATAATTGTTTTTGGAACGATTATTGCGATAACAAACGACAACAATTTGAAAACACATAACACAATGAAAGCATTTAAATCATTAGTATTGACCGCTGCCTTGATATGTGGCGGCATTTTGACTGCCAATGCTCAACTTGGCGGCGGACAGAAAATCGTTTATGTCGATTCGGAATACATCATGGAGAACATTCCGGAATATGGTGATGCACAAGAAGAACTGAATGCGCTCTCCACTAAATGGCAGAAAGAAGTGAAAGCCGTTTACGACAAGGTGTCGGAGATGTACAGCAAGTATCAAACGGAGATGTTGTTGCTCTCAGAGGACCAAAAGCGCGCCCGTGAACAAGCTATCGTCGACAAGGAGCAGGAAGCCAAAAACTTGCAGATGCAGTATTTCGGCTCTGAAGGCCAACTGTATCAAAAACGCACTGAATTGATTCAGCCTATTCAGGAAAAGGTTTATACTGCTATGAAGGAAGTGGCTCAAACCAAGAACTATGCATTTGTGCTTGATTTGGCCTCGGGCACGTCTGTGCTCTATGCCAACGACAAGAACGATATCAGTGATGATGTGCTCGACCAGTTGGGCAATGTGATGCAAACCGTGCGCCGTGAAGACCGTCACAGAGCTAATGCCGGAACGGCAGCAGGCGGTTCCACGGGAGGGAAACCTGCTGGCAATACGGGTGGTGGCAAAAGCGCTAAACCAACAAAATAAGGAAGTAATCAACAGAGGGATGCATTTATTTTGTATCTTTGCCGCTTGAAAGTCTATGAATTGAGAGTTAATTTATTAAAAGTCAATAAGATGAAAAGAGTATTCAAAGTTTTATTTTTGGGTGTTGCCCTCTTCGTGATGAGTGGTGTGGCCCAGGCACAAGTGAAGATTGCACATGTCAATACGGCTGAAATCCTTGATGTCATGCCTGACAAGGGCAAGGCTGAGAAAGATTTGGAGAAGTATTACGGTGAGTTGCAGAACCAGTTGCAGACAATGGCCAAGGAGTATCAGACCAAGATGCAGGATTATGAGGCTAATCAAGCCACCATGTCGAATTTGGTGAAGCAATCGAAGGAAAAGGAAATAGTTGACCTTCAAACCCGTATCCAACAGTTCCAAGCCAACGCCGAGCAGGAGTTTGAGGCCAAGCGTGCTGAATTGCTTGCCCCCATCCTTGAAAAGATTCAAAACGCTATCAATGCTGTGGGTAAGGAGAAGGGATATACCTATGTTCTCGACCTGGCTACGGGCGCTGCCGTCTATGTGGGTGACAATGCCGTTGACTGCACTAATGACGTGAAAGCCAAATTGGGTATCAAATAAAAATTGTAGAAATCTGATAATCAAAACAGCCGCTCCTGATGGGGCGGCTGTTTTTGTGTTTTATTGTTGAAATAGCTGTATTTGTTAGGGCTGCCATTTCAAGTGGCAGCCCTAATTGTTTGTTTTTTGTCATCTGATGCTCTCTCGCTTGACTTTCGCGAACCGTAGAAGTTTGAGGATGCCTAAAGGTTTATGGTCGTCTTTGTTGGCGAGGTTGAGATAAAGGCCGAATTTCTTTGCAATTGGAATCTTGAAGGTCTCGACAAACTCGATGAGGGTGCCGTCGGGGTCTTCCACGTAGGTGAAGTGGCCGTTGGCGTCGCCCATGCCGAAGTCGGCGCCGCTGTCGCAAACAAAGGGATGTCCCATAGCCTCGGTTTCAGCCTTCACTGCGTCCATGTGACGTACGTCGAAGCAGAGGTGGATATAACCAGGGTCGCCCCAGTAACGGCCTTCGTAGAGTTTCTTGCCTGGTGTTTCAACACTTTGGATGAGCTCGAGGTGGGAAGTGCCCATGATACGGCTCAATGGACCTTCGATGGGCTTGTAGCGTTCAAGGATGACACGACGAAGCTTGCTTTCACCACCCGGGAGGCATTTCAGGTCTTCAAAGACGCCAGTTTGGTCGAAGACCACCTTGTCGTATTCCAGCAACTGTGTATAGAATGGGAGGGAACGGGCGATGTCGCTGACGCCTATGACGGCACCATTGGCACCACCGGTTGTTTTCTTCTCGTCGATGAAAACGTAGTCGTCCTGCTCAAGCTGGAAGAGGTTACCGTAGGGGTCTTTCATGAAGAATTGCTTCTGTCCAATGGGGGAGGTGCTGATTTCACTTATGACGTCGAGACCTTTATTAATAAAGGTGTTGTAGGCTGCCTCGATGTCTGGACATTTCACTTTGGCGATGAGGATGCCCAAGTCACCGAGTTTTACGGGCTCTTTCAGGTAGTTGAGCGGGCGCCCTTTGGGTTGCCAGATTTCGAAACCACCTCCGCCGCGGATGTTGACCGCAATGCCCGACCGACGGGGCTGGGGCTTGCCACCCGTGTAGGGGAGCATGCGTTCTGCCACGCCTTCGTCGTCGACGATTTTGATTTCGAAACCGAAGTTGTCGTAATACCATTTCCAGGCCTCCACGAAGTCGTTGACTCCGATGCCCACTTGCTGTATGCCGCAGATGACTTTCTCTTTCATTATGTTGCTGATATTTTTCTCGATAGTTTATAATACAAAGGTAAGCAATATTTATGGATATAGGCCATCAGCAGCTCGCTGCGACCGATGAGTTTGCGGTGGCGCTGCCGTTTGATGGCGCGCACGGCGATGGCGCCGCATTTGTCCACATCGAGGCCGTTGGCTTGTCCTGCGTCCATCTTGGCGTGGGCGGTACCGTCGCCCATCAGTGCGCTTTTGCTGATTTGCGTGTTGATGCGTCCTGGAATGAGGAAGGTGACGTTGATGTTGTCGTATTCCAGCTCCAACGACTCGTAGAAACCGAACAAAGCATGCTTCGCCGCACAGTAGGCCGATCGTAGCGGGAAACCGAATAGTCCCGAAAGGGAAGTAGTCACACTGAACTGAACATGTTCCTTTGCCTTGATCATCTCCTTGAACTTTTTTACCAAGTAGACTCCACTCATAAAGTCGATTTTCAGGATTATTTCGTCAACACTGAAGTCTGTGTCCAAGGCCTTTTCTCGCTGCGAGATGCCTGCGTTGAGCACGAAGAGGTCGATGCTGAGGCCTTGCTGCATCACGAAATCGTATAGACGGTCAATGGATGAATAGTCATCCAACTGGGTCTCGGTGGCATAGGCACGCACACCATATTGTTCGCACTTTTCCTTGGTTTTGTTGAGGTCGTCGATGCCCAAGCCTGTCAGTACGAGATGGCAGCCTTCTTGGGCCAGATGCAGGGCGATGCTTTGGCCTATACCTGTGCCGCCGCCTGTGACGAGAGCTGTTTTTCCTTTTAGGTCTAACATAACTATATTGTTCTTTGGATTCCTGTAGGGGATCTCCATTTCTACGCTGCAAAATTAAAAATAATTCCTTGATGTTAGGAAAATCAATATATTTACTAATTTTGTAGCCTATTATTTCAATCGTAGAGTCGCAAAATTTTGCGACTCTGCAACAATCAACAATTAAACAATTAATCAATCAACAATCATATTAAATGGACATTTTCGAAAGAATATCAAAGGATTCGGGTGGCCCGATTGGCCAATACCGTGAACGCGCCGACGGTTATTTCGCTTTTCCGCGTCTTGAAGGCGAGTTGGGACCGCGCATGATTTTTGACGGCAGGGAAGTGCTCTGCTGGAGCTTGAACAATTATTTGGGTTTAGCCAACCACCCCGAGATTCGCCGTGTGGATGCCGAAGCCGCCGCCAAATATGGCCTTGCTGCTCCTATGGGTGCCCGTATGATGACAGGCCACACTCGTATGCACGAGCATTTCGAGCACGAACTGGCCGACTTCGAGAAGAAAGAAGCTGCCTATCTGTTCAACTTTGGCTATCAAGGCATTGTGTCGACCATTGACACACTGACTTCTCCACATGATGTTATCGTTTACGACAACGAAGCTCATGCCTGCCTTCTCGACGGTATCCGTTTGCATATTGGCAACAAGTATAAGTACCGCCATAATAACATGGAGGACCTTGAGAAGAAGCTGAAGGTCGCCACGGAGGTAGTAGCCAAGACGGGTGGCGGCATCCTTGTCATCACCGAGGGCGTGTATGGCATGACGGGCGCCTTGGGCGACCTCGCCGGTATCGTTGCCCTGAAGAAGAAATACAGTTTCCGCATTCTCATTGACGATGCCCACGGCTTCGGTGTGATGGGTCCAACGGGTCGCGGTACGTCAGAGCATTTCAATGTGATGGACGATATCGATATTTACATTGGTGCTTATGCCAAGGCTATGGCTATCATCGGTGGTTTTGTGGCTGGTCCGAAGTATGTGATTGAATATCTGCGCTATAACATGCGTTCACAGATGTACGCTAAGTCTTTACCGTTGGCCATCGTGGAAGGCTGCGAGAAGCGTTTGGAAATCATCCGCAGCGCCGAAGGTGATGCCCTGCGTGCCCAATTGTGGAAGGTTACCCGCGCCTTGCAGAAGGGCTTCCGAGACTTGGGCTTCGACATTGGTCCTGCTGAGGCTTGCGTGACACCCGTTCATGTTCAGGGCGATGTGGTGCAAGCCACTAATATCGCTATGGACTTGCGCGAGAACTACCGCATTTTCTGCTCGGTCATCACTTATCCCGTCATCCCCAAGGGCATGATTATCTTCCGTATCATTCCGACGGCAGCACATACGATGGACGACGTCAATTATACATTGAATGCCTTTACTGAAGTCAAAGAAAAACTCGCCAAGGGCTTCTATGATGGTGATGAAGTGCCGAATATGAGAATTGTGTAATAGATTTGAAGGAAGTGCCCGATAACATCACACCCCCAGTGGCCGCTATTCGTCCCCACACGATGACGAAACATGGCCATACACGGATTGACAACTATTATTGGCTCAACGAGCGCGAGAATCCTGAGGTTTTAGCTTACCTTGAAGCCGAAAACCAATATGCCGATACTTGTCTGAAGCATACCGAACCGCTTCAGAAACAGCTCTTTGAGGAGATGACGGGTCGTATCAAACAGGACGACAATTCGGTGCCTATCAAGATACGGGACTATTACCACTACACGCGTTATGAAGAGGGGAAGGAATATCCCCTCTTTTGTCGCAAAAAGCACAGTCTGGATGCATCGGAGGAGATTCTTCTGGATTGTAATGCGTTGGCTGAAGGTCATGCATTCTTCGATATTGGAGAGGTGAGCCTGAGCGAGGATGACAGGCTGTTGGCCTATTCGGTGGATACCGTGAGCCGCCGCATCTATACGGTGTATGTCAAGGACTTGGCGACGGGTGACCTTGTGGGTGAGCCTATTATTGGCACTTCGGGCAATGTGGTCTGGGCCAGCGATAACAGGACCTTGTTTTACGGTGTGAAGGATGAAACCTTGAGGCCTTATAAAATCATGCGTCATCGTTTGGGCACCAATCCGAACGACGATGTGGTGGTTTATGAGGAAAAGGACGAGACGTTTGTTGCCTATATCAACAAGACGAAATCGAGGAAGTATCTGATCATCAATTCGGAATCGACACTGTCTTCGGAATGCCGTATTCTTGAAAGTGACCAGCCTGAAGGAATGTTTCGTGTGTTTCAGGAACGTCAGACCGATATGCTGTACGGTATTGACCATTACCGCGAGCATTTCTATATCCAGACCAATGCCGATGGGGCGAAGAACTACAAGATTATGCGGACACCAATTGGGCAAACCGAGAAATCCAATTGGGAAGAGGTTGTGCCGCATCGCGAGCAAGTGATGATTGAAGGTGTAACGATTTTCGACAAGTTCTTTGTCATCGAGGAGCGTGAAGGCGGTTTGGTGAAGATTCGGGTGAAATCGTGGGATGGCAGCACCGATTACTACCTAGATTTCGGTGAACCGACTTACACTGCGGGTGTGGGTGCCAACCCTGACTTTGAAGCTGTCACACTGCGTTATTCCTACAACTCAATGACCACGCCATCTTCTGTCTTTGAGTTCGACATGGAAAAACGTACAAAGACCTTGCTCAAACAGCAGGAAATCGTAGGCGGCTATAACCCCGAAGCGTATGTCACAGAGCGCTTGATGGCCCCTTCGCATGACGGTGTTTTGGTTCCAATTTCGATTGTTTACAAGAAAGGTTCTGTAAAAGCGAGGGGCCCTGAGCCTGTCGAAGAGCCCGGCCTCAACGGTAGCCCACTTGTCCTTTACGGTTACGGTTCATACGGTTGCAGCACGGATGCCTATTTCTCCTTGGCACGCATCAGCCTGTTGGATCGTGGCTTCATCTGGGCTATTGCCCACATACGTGGCGGCGAAGAGATGGGAAGACAGTGGTACGAAGATGGCAAGATGCTGAACAAGAAGAATACCTTCCTCGACTTCATCGCCTGTGCCGAATACCTTATCAAAAATGGTTACACATCGTCGCAAAAAATGTTTGCCATGGGCGGTAGCGCTGGTGGTTTGCTCGTCGGTGCTGTGACCAACATGCGTCCCGATTTATGGAAGGGTGTCATCGCGCAGGTGCCGTTTGTTGATGTGGTGACCACTATGTTGGACGAGTCCATCCCGCTTACTACGGGTGAGTATGACGAGTGGGGCAACCCCAATGAGAAAAAGTATTACGACTACATGCTATCCTATTCGCCTTACGACAATGTGGAGGCCAAGGACTATCCAGCCATGTTGATTACCACTGGGTTGCATGATAGTCAAGTTCAGTATTGGGAACCCGCCAAGTGGGCCGCCAAGTTGCGTGCCTTGAAGACGGACAAGAATCCGCTCTACCTGAAAACCGAGATGGACTACGGACATGGTGGCGCTTCGGGTCGTTTCGAGGGTTATAAAGAAGTCGCTCTGGAATATGCTTTCATGCTGGATGAACTGGGTATGATATCATCTAAAGACGAAGAATAATGAAACTTTGTAAAAAAGGAAATTGTTGGAAGGCCTGTTACGACCAACAACGCAAAAAGTACTATGGACATCTCATGTACACCAACCGTGAAGGGCAAACGCGCTTCCTTTATGAGATTACCAAAGAAGTCTTTGATAGGTTGGGCTCATTCCCCGACGACTATGACAACGACCGACTGATTGAAACGGGACGGTTGCTCTTCCGTTTCGAGGACACAATGTATGGAACCATGGGCCCTGAGCGTTCGGTGCATGACGATAGTTATACGGAAGATGACTTTGATAAAGCGTTCGACTCGTTAAAATCGAAGAAGTAGACTGGAAAGTGGAATCTATTGACGAGTAAAACAATGCTGCAATGAAAAAAATACGACTTGTTCTCGTGTTCTTGCTGGCTTTTGGTAGTATGGCGCAGGCACAGGATAACATAGTATTCGACTTCAACAAATACAGAGAATCCATAGATAGGAATGCCTTTTATTATTGCATTTGGGACGATTCGTTGAATTATATGGACTATGCTCTAATAGATCTTGATGAAGACGGAAAATCAGAATTGTGGGTGCGTAGTGATGAGGAACAGTCTTGGCAGGGCGTGTATGCCATTTGTGGCGATAGCGTGGAGGTTTTGGCCTATGCCGATCGGTGTTGTGATATGGTCTTTTTCAAGAATGCCGTAGGCTATAGCAGCTATGTTTCTCCTGGCCATTCTGAGGCAGGCTACTGTGTGTTAAAGAACAGCCGCGTTGTGGCGTCAGCATTTAAGCATTTGGATATCAACATCTTTTCCGACGAAATGGAAACGGAATTCGAGTATTATATTGTAAACGACGTGCATACCGTAAAGGAAAACTTTGACCGTTTTGTGGAGCAGTTGGGGAAAGAAATCGAAATTGAACCAGTTTGGCACAAAATAGAATAGAGAAATTTGAAAAATGTGAGAGATTGTTTATTTTTGCAACTCAAAATTATAATACAGATAAAATATGAAGAAATTTGCATTGATATTGGCTGCCGTTTTTATGGCTTTTAGCGGTTTTGCGCAAGAAAAGTTTACCGAAGAAGACGCCAAGCAGTTTTATCGCACCATGCAAGGTGATTACACGGTCATTGTGAATGATTCTACGACAGCGGCTGCGCATTTTACACCGATTTGGGAAAACAAAGGAAACCGTTTCCAATGGCTGTATCTGGAAGTAGTTATGGACAAGAAAGTCATTCTTCAGAAAGTGCTTGAAGTGCGGCCAAAGACTGACAAATTGTTTCGTGTGTATGTCCACGGCCTGAAGAATCCTGATGAGTTTGTTGGAAAATGGGGAAACCGCAACTATTTCGATGGCTGTACCCCTAGTATTCTCAAAGCAGGGAAGCGTATCACATTTGTGAAGACTTCCGATTTCTCTTATCAAACCCATAAGCCGATGCGGTTCAGCGCAATAGACTGTTTTCAATCAGGTGACCTTTTGCATTTCAAGTTTGTGCAGGAGGACGAACGCTTTTATATCAAACGTGTTCCAAATGGGACAAATCGAATCATTGGCTATCAAGGCCTTAAAGAGCTGACAGACTGAAACAGAAAAAGCGGCATTGCCGCTTTTTCTCATTTCATCCTAAACACCCAAGCCGCCGTACTTTTCAAATCACTGTATTTCAGTCCGCTCGTGTCAATAAAAAGTCGACCGTTTTCGTATTTCCACGGTAAGGTTTTCGGGCAACCCAACAGCGTAATTTTCGTGTCTTTTTCGGGTTTTTCGATGTTTAAAACCAATAAGTCTTCAGGATATTCCAAGGCGATGGCGTAGAGTGCATCTTTGCCTTGGGTGTAGCAGATGCTTGGTTGTTTGCAAGTGTAAAGGGCAGTCAAACCTTTGGGCTGACTTGTGGTTGGGGAATTACATACCCATTCACCTGTCATGAAGCCTGTCATCACTTGCCTTTCCATTGTTTTCGATAACCAGTATAGAGTGATGGTGGCTTCGAGTTCATTCTCCTCGTAGAGCACTTCTATGGTATGGTAAGGTACGTTTGAAAACGCTATCGTTCCGATATTGGATATCCTTGTGTCTTCAATAATCGTTTTTCCGTCAATCACCAATTTGGCTTTGTCATCCGTTTGAATTTCAAAAGTATAGGTGTCGGCTGGACATGAAAACTCGCCAGACCAATGCGCTTGGAAGTGGTCACAGCTAATGGCAGGGTCAGGCGAATTGCGCTTCCAGTCGAAGTCGATTTTCGCGTCAGTGCGCTCCACTTTGACATCTTTCATTTCATAGAACTTCTTGTAAGGCCGGGTTCCATAGATGGCTTCCCCGTTGATTTCAAGCCATTTGCCAAGGTCAAGCAAACGTTCTTGCTGCAAGAGCGGGATTTTACCGTCAGCGGCAGGACCCACATTGAGCGTCATGCCACCGCCTGCCGCCACGAGGACGCAGAAATGACGGATGAGCTCGTCGGAGGTCATGTAGTTTTCCAAAGGCTCGTTGCGATTGAGGCCAAACGAACGGCCCAAGCCGCGACACTCGGCCCAAGGACGGTCAGTGAGGGTGATGCCTGCGCTGTATTCGGGTGTGCGGAAACCGTGCTGTTGTCCGTCGCCCCAGCGGTCGTTGACGATGGCATCCTTTCCTACGGTGTTGTAGTACCATGAAATCAGTTCGGTGGCATGCCATTGTTCTGCCGTGTTGCGCCATTCACCATCGGTGAAGAGGATAGTGGGTTTGTAGCGCGTGACGAGTTCCTTGAATTGCGGAATCATGTGCGTATCAACGTATGTGCCGATGTTCTCGTCGGGGTCAACATACCAGCGATGGATGTCGCTTTTCCATTCGGGCAAGGAGTAGTAGAAGCCCATTTTGAGGCCTTTTTTGCGCACAGCCTCGGTCAGTTCACCACAGATGTCGCGGTGAGGTCCAACCTCAACAGAATTCCATCCAGGTGCATATTGGCTCGGCCAAAGGCAAAAGCCATCGTGGTGTTTCGAGACCAAAAGCACATACTTTGCTCCTGATTTTTTAAACAATTCAGCCCATTCATCGGGGTTCCAAAGCTCGGCTTTCCACATCGGTGCGAAGTCTTCGTATTTGAAGTCTTTACCGTAAATGCGCTCTTGGAAAGCCTTGCGGTCGTCATTGGTCATCAGGCCGCGGTAGTACCATTCGGCATAGCCTTCGAGGCTGGCGTAGGCGGGCACGGAATACACACCCCAATGGATGAAGATGCCTAGTTTGGCGTCGGAGAACCACTGGGGATAGCCGCGCTCGTTGATGGATTCCCAAGTGGGCTGCACTTGGGCTGATGAGTGTTTGAGAATGAGAAATAAAGCAATGAAATACAATAGTTTACGTTTCATAGTCCAATGCGTGTTTTAAAATAATGCTGCAAGATTACGCATTTTTCTTGGAATTTTGTAATTTTACCCCATCAAAAACGGAAAAATGAACATCTATCAACTCTTTCCTCGACTGTTCGGTAACAAGCAAACCGACTTCCACTTCAACGGCAGCAAGGCTGAAAACGGCTGTGGCACCTTCAACGATATTGACGACACCGCCCTTGAAGCAATTAAAGACTTGGGCATCACCCATATCTGGCTGACAGGTATCTTGAAGCATGCATCTGAAAGCATAGGTACGCATCCTGACATTACCAAAGGTCGTGCAGGCTCGCCTTACGCGGTCAACGATTATCATGTTGTCGATCCCGATTTGGGCACGATGGATGATTTTGAACAGTTGGTGTCTTGCATTCATGATAAAGGCATGAAGGTTATTATTGACTTCATTCCCAATCATTTGGCAAGACAAAACAAAGGCTTTGAACCTTGCAATTTCTATTATTGTGAGGGTCAGGCGTTTGTGTCGCCAAGAAGAATCTGCGAACAACCATACGATGAGTTTCCTGCCAAGGCAACCGGCAACAATGCCTTTGCGCCCAATCCAAGCATTAACGACTGGTACGACACGGTGAAGTTGAACTATGATGAACATGACACTTGGGAGAAAATGCTTGAGATTCTGCGTTTTTGGTGTGCCAAAAATGTTGATGGCTTCCGTGTGGATATGGCTGAGATGGTTCCGGTGGCGTTTTGGCAGTGGGTGATTGCCGAACTGCGCAAGGACTACCAGCCTGTGATGATTGCGGAAATCTATCAGCCTGACCTTTACAGACCCTTTTTGGATGCAGGCTTCGATTACCTCTATGACAAAGTGGGCTTGTACAACACTTTGGAACGCGTGCTTTGCGAAGGCCATGAGGCGAAGGAAATCAGCGAGGTGTGGAAAGATTTACACGATATGGACAACCATATGTTGCGATTCATGGAAAACCATGATGAGAAGCGTTTGGCTTCACCGCAGTTTGTCGGAGATGCCTTTGCCGCCTTGCCTGCTGTGGCACTTTCCGCTTTGATGAACACGGGGCCATTTATGATTTATAACGGCCAAGAGAGTGGTGAAGATGCTGTTGGTGAGATGGGTTATAGTGGCAACGACGGGCGCACGTCCATTTTCGATTACTGCCACATGCCAAAACACCAAAACTGGATGAACGGTGGCAAGTTCGATGGCGGTGGGTTTGATGAAGCCCAAAAGAAACTCTTTGGCTTTTACCGTAAGCTATTGCATTTCAGAAATGAACATTCCGCCATCAACGAAGGCAAGTTCTATGATTTGATGTGGTGTAATCCTTGGTACATGAACTTTGACCCGCAGTTTGTCTATGCCTTTTTGCGCTATTCCGAAATGGAGCGCTTATTGATAGTCGTGAACTTTAACCGGAATGAATCGCGAGATGTGGAAGTGAAGATTCCGCACGATGCCTTGGCCTTGATGGGCCGAAGCAAAGCCAACGAATTTGATATGAATGACTTTGCTTCGGAGATGATACCCGTCCATTTGGAACATTCGGAGACGAAAGTGGTCGATTTGGATTCGGGCGAGGTAGTGTTTCATGGTATCAGTTGACTTTTTTGAGCTGACTTGATGTTTTTTTCCAATATAATTACACAAAAAATGTTGTGTAAATGAAAAAAATTCTATTTTTGCATTGCGGAATATTCGTTGCGTAAAGTTCGTTACGAAAAGTTCGCAATGAAAATATATAGATATTATGGCAGGAAAAAAACAGAAACGGCTTGATAATCCGTTTGTTTTCCAAGGATATGAGGGACCAGAATATTTCTGTGACCGTGTAGAAGAAACGGAAAATCTGATTTCTGCGCTCAAAAATGGACGCAATATCACCCTGATTTCTCCTAGAAAAATAGGTAAAACAGGGCTAATAAACCATGTGTTTTATCAGATTAAGGTGGAAAATAAGGATGCTATTTGCATTTATGTCGATATTTTTTCGACTAAAAACTTGCAGGAGTTTGTCGAATTATTGTGCAAGACGGTTATCGAGGATGCGTTGGAAAGGGAAAAATCGTTTGCGAACAAGGTGTTGGATTTTTTCAAGGGGCTTCGGCCTACCATCTCTCCGGATTTGATGACGGGGATGCCAACTGTTTCGGTGAATGTAGTCCCTGCGCAAGCTGAATATACGCTCAAGAGCGTTTTCTCCCATTTAAACGGCTTGGGCAAGCCAGTGTACATGGCCATCGATGAGTTTCAGCAGATTACAGAATACCCTGAAACGGGCACTGAGGCCTTGCTGCGTTCCTATATCCAGTTTATCCACCATGTGAATTTTATCTTTTCCGGAAGCAAGAAACACTTGATGGAAGAGATGTTCTGTGCTCCCAACAGGCCTTTCTACCAAAGCACTCAGCTGATGGATTTGGAGCCACTGCAAGAGGATGTCTATTATGATTTTGCCAACAAATTTTTCGAGGCAAAGAAAGGTTCGTTTAGCCAACAAGTGTTCCATGACATTTATCAGCGTTTTGACGGCTATACCTGGTATCTGCAAACCATCCTGAATCGATTGTATGAGCAAGGGAAAAAGGTGGAAACGGACAAACAAGCCGTAGATGCGATTTTGTTCCATGTCAACGCATTGGCGCCACATTATCAAATGCTTGCCGCGTTTTTGACCGACAACCAGTTTGGTTTGCTCAAAGCCATTGCCCGCGCCGAGCTTGTCGAACAGCCATTGAGCAATGAGTTTATCAAGCGTTATGAATTGCCCAGTACGAGTAGCGTCAAGTCGGCCTTGTCGGTACTTGTAAACAAAGACTTGGTCTATCAAACTACCAAAGGCTATATCATATACGATCGTTTTCTTGGCCTTTGGTTGAAGCGGTTGTGATGTGAACTGTCAATGTTTTGATTTTCGCAAAATTTGTAGATAATTTGTTATTTTTGCAGAAATAAAAAGAACGATAATATGCTTCCTCTCGTAAAAAATGACCCTTGGCTCAACCCCGTCAGCAAAGCCGTTGACGACCGCCACAACCGCTATGAACAACGGTTGAACAACATTAAAAACAACTACGGCAGCCTCAAAACTTTCGCCACAGCGCACCAGTTTTTAGGTTTCAATTACGACAAACGCCGCCACGGCTGGTGGTACCGAGAATGGGCACCTGCCGCGCATTATCTCTCACTGATGGGCGATTTCAATAATTGGAACCGATACGAATATCCTCTGGAACTGGCAGGTGCTGGTCTGTGGGAAATCTTTTTACCCGACAGCGAGTTTGCCGACCGACTGGTGCATGGCAGTAAATTGAAGGTGCTGGTGCAGTCGCAAATCGGGGAACATGAGCGTATTCCAGTGTATATCAAGCGTGTGATTCAAGACGAAGGCAACAAGGATTTTGCGGGTCAGTTTTGGAATCCGCCGACACCTTATATATATAAGCACGCCGCACCACAGTTGAAGGACGAGCCGTTACTGATTTACGAGACCCATATCGGCATGGCGCAGGAAGAGGAAAAGGTAGGGACCTACAAGGAGTTTACCCAAAACATCCTGCCACGCATCAAAACAGATGGCTACAATGCCATCCAACTGATGGCCATCGCCGAGCATCCCTATTACGGTTCGTTCGGCTACCATGTCTCCAATTTCTTCGCGCCGAGTTCGCGGTTCGGTACGCCCGAAGAGTTGAAAGAGCTCATCGATACGGCACACGGTATGGGCATGCTGGTCATCATGGACTTGGTGCATTCCCATACGGTGAAGAACATTCGCGAAGGCATTAACCTGTTTGATGGCTCCGACAGTCAATACCTGCATCCTGGAGCGCGTGGCAACCACGACCTTTGGGACTCCAAACTCTTCAACTATGGCAAAGAGGAAACCTTACAATTCCTGCTTTCCAATGTGCGCTACTGGCTGGAAGAGTTCCGCTTCGACGGCTTCCGCTTCGATGGCGTGACCTCGATGCTTTACCTCGACCATGGCATCGGGACGACATTCGATGCACCGGAAAAGTACTTTGGCGACAATGTGGATGCTGACGCGGTCACCTATATGCAACTGGCTAACACACTGTGTCATGAGCTGAATCCGCAGGCTGTCACCATTGCGGAAGACGTAAGTGGCATGCCTGGCCTTTGCAACCCCATCGCCGACGGGGGCATGGGCTTCGACTACCGCTTGGGCATGGGCTTGCCCGACTTTTGGATTAAAGTGCTGAAGGACGAACCTGAGGAGCAATGGAACATGAAGAACTTCTTCTTCACCATGACCAACCACCTTCCGCAGACCAAGACGGTGGCCTATGCTGAGAGCCACGACCAAGCGTTGGTAGGCGACAAGACCATCGCTTTCCGTTTGATGGATAAAGAGATGTACACTTCAATGAGTGTAGACACACCTTCCATGACCGTTGACCGTGGCATCGCCCTGCACAAGATGATCCGCCTCTTCACGCTTACCTTGGGTGGTGAGGCTTGGCTCAACTTCATGGGCAATGAGTTCGGCCATCCCGAGTGGATTGATTTTCCACGTCAAGGCAATGATTGGAGTTACCATTATGCCCGTCGCCAGTGGTCGCTGGTGGACAATGAACAATTGAAATACCGTTTCATGGGTGCCTTTGACATGGCCATGCTTAACTTGGTGAAGAAACACCCCGTTATGCAAGCACCGCCAGCATGGATGCTCCATGCCGATGAGGAAAACAAGACCGTTGTCTACGAGCGCGGCAATCTGATTTTTGTCTTCAATTGGGGCCAGAAATCCATCCCCGATTACACGATTCCCGTCAGACAAACGGGCGATTATCGTATCATCCTCACTTCTGATGACAAAGCCTTTGGTGGCTTCGGCAACATCGATGCAAGTGTAAAGTTCCCCTCGGAGAAGAAGGGAGACGCTATCACCATGAAAGTTTACAATGTGAGCCGCGTGGCGACGGTGTACCAAAGGGTTTGATTATTTCCCCACTTGTCCCTTAAACCATGCCTTGAGTTCCTCGTCAAGACCTTCCTGTTGTTCCAACGAGGTGTCGATGTCATCAAAAAACTGACGGAAACTGTTGACGCTTTCATGCAGCGTGTTCGGGAAGTAGCTCACTTTCTGGCCAATGCTGCCAAATAGTCCCAAAGCGTCGTTCAACACAATGTTGGCTTTGCGGTTTTTCAGTCCGGCGATGGCTTTTGCGGCGCGATGGCTTTTGCCGATGATACCGTCAGTTAGGTTGATGGTACCGCTTTGTGGATATTCCACACGAATGTCGGCTTTGTTTTCCCAATGGCTTTCAGGCAGCTGCACCACAAGGGTGAAGTTGTCGCCATCGTAGGCCCAGTCGATTTCCTTTCCGTTGCAATAGACGTGTTGGGGAACGTCGGAAGCGACAAACTTCAGCGTGATGTTGCGTGAGGCAGGTATGTAGTTGCCTTCAGCAGGGTAGATGTTGGCGAAATAGGTGTTTCCCTGCTTTGTGGCACGGAATTTCACCCACATATTGTTCTCATCGTAGTTCTTGTCGTCGCCGTCATCGTAATACATGGTGAATTCGCCATCGGCACCAGGATAGATCATCAGGTCGAAACGAGTCCATTCAATGCCTTCCACGTGTTGGTGGCAGTCAGCATATTGCGGGATGATGGAACCCGCTTTCACATAAAGTGGGTATTCGTCGATCATGAAACTGCGGGTAACGACTTGATTGCCTTGCAACATCGTTCCTGTACACACCTCGTACCATGTGCCTTGTGGCAGCCAAATGTCTAAGGTGGAGAAATTGCCTTCCATCGGGGTAGTGATGGGTGCCACTAGCATGTTGTCGCCAAACATGTATTCGTTGCGATAGAGGTATGCCTCGGGCCAATCGGGCCATTCATAGTAGAGCGGACGGCAGAGCGAGAGCCCTTCGTCGTGGGCTTTGCGGGCCATGGTATAGATATAAGGGATCATCTGTCGGCGTTGCTGGATGGTGTTGCGGATGATTTCGGTGTATTCTTCAGGTAAGGACCACGGCTCTTTGTTAATGGAGGCGTCTTTGGTGGAGTGGCTACGCAGAATGGGACTCAAGGCGCCAAATTGCATCCAGCGGGCATACAACTCAGGGGCGATGGCGCCTCCCCAGTGGCCGCCGATGTCGTGGCTCCAGAAGCCATACAACACATTGCTTGCCGTTGAGTTGAAATAGGGCTGGAAGTCGAGCGATTTCCATGAGATGAAAGAGTCGCCTGAGAAACCAATTTGGTAACGGTGGTTGCCCAAACCGCCCCAACGGTGATAGAGCATCGGGCGTGTGTTGCGGCTGCGCTCGAAATTGGAGAAGAAGCAGTAGTTGATCCACCAGGTGTTGCTCAGGTTGGTGAGTTGCTTGTCGTTGGGCCATTGCTGCCAGTCGAGCCACCAGAAGTCGATGCCGTTGCGTTCCATGGGTTTCAGGACAATGTCGAACATGCCCGACATGAAGTCCTTGTCGGAACCTTGCCACGGAATGGCAGGGCGACCCGTAGTGTCGAGGTGCATGTAGGCGGCCAATTCGTCGTACCGCTCTTCGTACGGCTCCATGCCGCCTGCGGGATGCAAATTGAGCGTGGTGCGAATGCCTTTTTTGTCCATGTCGGATATGAGGCGTTTATAGTCGGGGAAGAGCTTTTTATTCCAAGTCCAGCCTGTCCAGTTGCCTTTGCCTGGTTCGGTGTAATGCCAGTCCATGTCGATGACAAGCACATCAATCGGGATGTCGTATTGGTCGAATTTCTTCACCAAGTCACGGAGTTCCTTATCACTGTAAGACCAATAGCGCGACCACCAATAGCCAAAAGCATAACGGGGCGGCAGCGGCACCTTGCCGGCGAAGACGGTAAAGTCCTTCAATGCCTGCTTGTAGTCATGGCCATAACCCATGAAGTACCAGTCTTGGTTGTCGAGGCTCTCACGTTCCATCACCCAAGGCCAGTCGCTGTTGTCGAAGAGGTAACTCTTCGAGTCGTCGATGAGCGTCCATCCGTCGGTGGCCAGGAGGCCGTCTTCAAGCGGCATCTTTTGGTCCGTCGTGCCGCAGCGTATTTCGCCATTGTAGCCGTCCAAGGTGCGGTAGGTGCCTTTCAGGTTGTGTTCCTGCACCATGCCCGGCTTCCATGTAAAGCTCGGTTTGATGCCTTCCAACGAGCTGATGCTCAGGTTGTCGGCAGTGAAGGCACCGCTGTCTTTCTTGTATTGCAATTTCAGTTTGGCAGTTGTGATTTCGATAGTCTTGCCGTCTTTGACCACATAATCCACTTCGGGATAGTCGCGGATGACTGCCACCTGAGAGGCTTCGTCGACAAAATGGCCATCCTTGGCATATTCCATTCGGATGACGCCATCGGTGATGACTGTGAAACGTACGGTCTCGTCTTGGTAGGCGATGTTTTTGCTTTGTGCTTGTAGGCCAAAGGCCAAGAGTATAAGCAACGAAAGAGTGAAGAGCTTTTTCATAATCGGTTCAATTTGTTGATGAATAATGCAGCAAAGATAGCGATTATTTTAAAACAAAAAAGGCCACCCGAAGGTAGCCTTTCATTCTTCGTGAAGACACAGTTTCCTGCGTCTTCATCGACTATGTTCTTAGAAATTGTAATACAATCCAAATTGCGGAGCCACAGTGGCGCAATCCAGGAAGAAACCATTGGCTTCATGATACATGCCGTGGTCGTATTGCGCGAAAGCGAAACGGAAGGCGGCAGTCCAGTGCTCAGTGGCCATCCAAGCCACACCAGGTCTCAGGCTGATAGCATAGCCCTTGTTGTTGACGACACCAAAGTCACCTGTGAGGTCCATGAAAACGCCGAATTTCTCAATCGTCATGAGGTTGCAACGCAGATAGGGCTTCAAGATCAGTTCGTGCTCGGCTTTGAGGTCTTCGAACTTCGCAAAGGAGTAATCGGCTTCGACAGCGATGGTCAAAGGTGAGCCAGAGAAGCTGTAACCAATTTCAGGGGCGATGGTGAAAGCTTTAGCATGCTTGGTAATGCCTGCACCGACGGCGCCACCCATCCAAAGTTGAGCGTTTGCACTCATGATGCCAACGAAGGCAAGAGCTAAGGTCAAAAATAATTTCTTCATTTTTTTAATTGTTTAAGTTGATAATTAGGTAAGTTACTTTGTCAAGTATGTTTTGACGAGGCAAAGATAGCAAATACTATGCCAAGGCTCGCCGAATAATTTCTCAAAGTGGTTTATTTTTCAATGAAAGCAATGGTTTCGCCCTTGCTCACACGTTTGCCTTGGTCAGCCGTGGCCTCCACGATCTTGCCAGGCCAGAGGGCGTAGACGGGCTCCAAGCCGAGGTTCGTTTGGATGGCGCAGAGCAGGTCACCTTCTTTATATACTGTGCCAGGGGCGGGGGCAATCGACTTGTCGTCGAAGTCCACTTCCCACATCACCACACCGCTCGCGGGAGCGATGACAGGTTCTGCATTGGGGTGGCGCAAGGCGCGCAGGTCCGGGATCTTGGCCTCGCCGCCAGCCTTCTCGAACTTGGCCTTCATCTTGGCTTCGAGTTCTTGGTTGAAGCGACGCTTGGCCTCGCCCGACTTGTACTCGCGGTACTGCTTCTCGTGCATGGCAAACTCGAAGAGCTCTTCGTCGTCCTGGCCACGGTCCCAGCCTTCTTGCTTCATCATCTCGATGAAGTGGGGCAGCTCGTTCGGATAGT
>JAFWRA010000069.1 GCA_017508895.1 Bacteroidales bacterium | reverse complement strand
TGGTAAACAACTGGTACAAGGAAACTGCCACCGACAACAGCAAGGCAATCAGCAGAATGCGAATAATCGGGTCGCTGAATTTCTCCAAAAACTGTTTCCACACCGGGTCTTTTTCGGGTGGAGTCAGCACATTATCGCCATGCTTGCTGCGGCTCTCCAGAACCTCGTCATGGGTCAAACCGTTTCTATAGTCGCGCTTCATTGACTTTTACTTTTGCGTTGAAAAACGCGAAAAGTGGGCGTTTTATTGCCTTCAAGCGTTATGTCCTTCCAAAAGGAAAGTGACATCGGAATTCGGCTCAATCTCGACCGACTCCTTGCCGTAGCGCATCACAATCATTTTCTTGCCTCCCTTCAGCATCATATTGCCGTCGGTCACCCAAAGGGCAGTGGCCTCACGCAAGCCGACCACAGTCATCTGCTGGTTGACAGCCAAATATTCATTGATGCGGTCTTGACGGGTCTCGCCGCCATGCTTGATCATTTTGTCGATTTCCGGATGCGGGTCAAGGTAGTGCGGATTGATTTGGAAAGGCACCAGATTGAGGCAATTGAACGATGCGGGCTGCACAATAGGCATGTCGTTGGTGGTGCAAAGCGTTGGGCAGGCCACATTCGAGCCGGCACTCCAACCCATGTAAGGCACCCCAGCCAAAGCGCGATTGCGGATGGCTTCCATCAGGCCGTAGTGGTGCATTTCAGCCACCAAATGGAAGGTGTTGCCGCCGCCCACCACGATGCAGTCGGCCTCGTTGACGGCTTTCACCTTGTCGTCGAAGTGATGCACCGAGGTGAAGTTCTCCAAGCCGAACTTGCGTATGAACACATCCTTCACCCGAGCCTCATAAGCGTCATAGCTTTCAGGGTAAGCCTTGCCACCGATATTGACGCCCGCGAAAGGCACGAAAATGATACGGCTCTCCTTATTAATATGGTTCTGCGAGCAGAAAAGCTCGATTTGTGTCGTGGCCCAAGCCAAATAATTTTCTCCGAAATTGGTCGAATTGCTGATCAGTAATAATCTCATGATGTAATAATTTTGAAAATGATGGCGCAAAGATAGCAAAAAAGCGATTGCAACCACAAAAGCAACCGAAAATCGACTTTTGAAAGAAAATTTTATCAGTTTGATTATCAAATATTTGCAATAAACAATAAAATTTTTGCTGTTTTTTTGCTTGCGTGAACGAAAAAATCTGTACTTTTGCAGTGTCAAAAACGACTGGACTAGTAGCTCAATTGGATAGAGTCCCTGACTACGGATCAGGCGGTTGTGGGTTCGACTCCCGCCTAGTTCACAAAAGGTTCCACAAAACGAACCTATTTTTTTGGCCCATTCGACTAGCGGTTAGGTCGTAAGTTTCTCACACTTAAAACAGCGGTTCGATTCCGCTATGGGCTACCAAAGAGCTGTAAATCAACAAGTTACAGCTCTTTTTCTTTTCTATTTGGGCATCTCAACACGTTTCCGCTACCGAAACACACGGCCATCTGCGGCTACAGATTAAACGATGCTGCGCACCCAACCACGGATAGACCTAACCTTAACACCCATCACCCAAAATGTCCATTAATGATGCATTCTACATCATCCAGCCCCTCGTCCGCCTCCCCAATAACAAGAAAACCCCGGCAAAAGCCAGGGTTTTCAAGAACCAAAAACCAAAATTTATGAAACCTTTTTGTAGTTGAAAATCAACTACATCCTCCTCCTCTTAAAAAAGAGAATTGCTGCAAAAATACTATTTTTTTCAATTCTACAATCCTTTTGAACAAAAAAATCATCTTTTTTCTTCCTATTTTCTTGACAAAATGGATTTCTATGCTTATTTTTGCAAGCTAAAACATTTAAAAAACTGATACTATGGCAAAATTCATGGACAAACTCACAGAAGACATCATCAAAAATGACGGCCTCACAGAAACCGAAGCCAAAGCCAAACTGAACTTGATCTACATCAAGATGAACCAATCCGAAATCAAGGAGTTCGTCGACGAGTACACCGAATGGCTCATGACTGAAAAGGGCATGAATTACAAGGCTATCCTACAAACACCCGACCACCAATTGCACGACCTCTACCTGTTTGAGTTCAAGCACTAAGAATTGCAACCGCCCATAGATTCCAAGGGGAACGACATGGGCGGTTAGTATCCATGACGCATATCATACAGCTCGTCGAGGTGCTTCTTCAGCCGCCGTGCCATGGGCCGGAAGGTGTAGTAAGTGATGGTGGCCGAAACGGGTGCTCCCACCAACGGTAACACTTTGCCCACACCCTTGGCGAAGCTTTCCTTCGTTATGTTGACACCTATCCATTGCGCAATCTTGATGGCATATTGTGCCATCACGGTTTCCGAAATCTTGATACCCGCATTCTTTGAGACTTGCCCCACCACCTTGGTCAGTGCCTCGATGGCGACTTTGTTGCCCATCATCGCGCCCACAAAGAGCGTCATGATGTTGAGTGACTCGTCGTCCAATTGGTTGTTGACGTCGGTCAAGGAGGGCCAGCCGTAAATGTAAATGAGCTTCTGCATCAAGGCGAGGATATGGCCGTAAAACTGAGTGAGGTCGGTGGGAATGGTGCCTGCCATCCACCAGCCTCCCGGCAAGCCCATCAGCGCAGAAGTGCCGCATACCATGGTAAGATGATAGCTGATGCACTGGTTGGCCAACTTATCTATCTCCTTCTTGCTCAACACCTTGACTGGTGTATCGTCCAAAGCCGTTATCACTTCCATCGGGGTGCAAAACTTGGTCAATTCCTTGGTGAGGAACTCCTGCCTGTCGACCTTGACGAAAGGCAACCTCAGACTTGTGGACAGCACCTTGTTCCACAGACTGACACTTTTTTCTTTGTTTTCTTCGCTCATTCTTTTCGTTTTTTATTACGTCGCCTGTTTACTGATATGGCGTCCCTACGGGACTGGGCAGACACGCGGGTCTGCCCCAAATGGACCGGGCAGACACATGGGTCTACCCCTACGTCTTTCATTTTCAAATTAATACCCATACTTTTCCTTCCATTTTTCGCGGAGGTTCTTCCGCAACTCTCGCTCGCGGGGATTGTCTTGAGGTGCATACAAAACCGTGCCAGAAATTTCGGCTGGCAGGAATTCCTGTTCCACGAAGTTGCCCTGATAGGCATGGGCATACTTGTAACCGTCGGCATAGCCAAGCTCTTTCATCAACTTCGTCGGGGCGTTGCGCAGGTGCAATGGCACCGGCAAATCACCCGTCTCACGTACCAAGGCTTGTGCCGCATCGATGGCTGCCACAGCTGCGTTGCTCTTCGGCGATGAGGCCAAATAAGCGACCGTCTGCGCCAAGATGATGCGGCTCTCTGGCCAGCCGATTTTGTTCACTGCGTCAAAACAAGCATTGGCTAACAACAAGGCATTAGGGTTGGCGTTGCCGATGTCTTCTGACGACAGAATCAGCATACGACGGGCGATGAAGAGCGGGTCCTCCCCTGCCTCAATCATGCGGGCAAGGTAATACAGAGCAGCATTGGGGTCGCTGCCGCGCATCGACTTGATGAAGGCTGAAATGATGTCATAGTGCATCTCGCCCAACTTGTCATACTTCACGAGGTTGCTCTGGATGCAGTCGGTGGTGAACTGGTTGGTGACCACCAACTCCTCAGCCGTTTCGTCCAAGTCGTTCAACGAAGTGACCACCAACTCGATGGCGTTCAGCAATTTGCGCCCGTCGCCTCCACTGATTTGCATCAAGGCCTCCGATTCCTTTACTGTGATTTTCTTGCCATAGTCGTACTCCAAGGCTTTTACGGCCTTATCCAAAAGGATTTCAAGGTCTGCTTTCTCCAATGACTTCAGCACATAGACCTGACAACGTGACAGCAAAGGCGAAATGACCTCGAACGAGGGATTCTCCGTAGTCGCGCCAATCAAAGTGACCAAACCGCGCTCCACGGCACCCAGCAGTGAGTCCTGCTGCGACTTGCTGAAACGGTGGATTTCGTCGATAAATAATATAGGTGCCTCGGGAGCCATGCGCGCTCGGTCGATGACCTCGCGCACCTCCTTCACGCCACTACTGACCGCACTCAGCTGGAAGAATTGCCGCTTGACCTGCTTGGAGATGATGAAGGCCAAAGTGGTTTTGCCCACGCCAGGTGGTCCCCAAAAAATCATGGACGGCACACGCCCGCTCTCGATGGCACGGCGCAACACGGCATGTTCACCGATGATGTGCTTCTGCCCGATGTAGTCGTCGAGCGTCGTGGGACGCAGACGTTCCGCCAATGGGATGGATCCGTTTTTCATTTCATAATTTTGTGCAAAGGTAGACAATTTCAAAGAAATTTGTCTAATTTTGCAATTCAATTCCTAAGAAAACATGCAACCTACAAGAATTATCATCCCCAATGTGCAAGAAGACGAGCGTATTGGAAGCAGTTTCAATCACCTCATCCGAGTAGTGGAAGAGACCAGTCTAGCACAAAGCAAGGTGGTTTGGGATTTCAAAGAGGTTCATTTTTTGCATCCGTTTTTCTTAGCCCCTCTTGCTATATACAAACAGCAATCAGCCAAAGAAATCAGTTGCGAAAGCATTTCCTTGCCCATGCAATCTTATCTGAACAATATTTACTTTGACCGAATGCTCCATTTCGAGAACGCTACCAAAGAAACGGCCGAGATGGTGATGGAACAATATGCCACCAAGAGTTATATTCCATTATGCAGTTTCTCCATGACCGATGCCAACAAAGACACATTCGGGTCAATCGTTCGCAATATCATCATCCGTCAAGCTAAAGTTGATACAAGGATTTCAACTCCTTTATTCTCCTTCGGATTCCCATCATTATTCCAGACAATTTCAATTACATTGATTACTTAGAATAAACATAAACAACTATGACACAGACCATTCAGCTTTTCAACATATTCGGTAGCGACCTTTTTTCAAGAGCAAGAGCGAATATACTATATTCCGTTATTGACAGCAAGACCGATTCTGTCATTCTTGATTTTTCCGAAATCAGTTTCATGTCACGCTCATTTACCGATGAAATTCTAAACATTATGGATTCCAATAATGACAAGTCTTTCAGATTCATAAACTGCAACGACATCGTTAAGTCGATGTTACGAGTTGTGTCAAATGGGCGCGAGCATGAGCGCAATCTGGGCATACCTCATCCGAAAATGTACAAATTCGAAAACCAAACCCATCTTGCGGAGTTTTTGGTTTCCCAATAACAAACTCATCATGAAAACCATCAAACACCTTATCCTGATTGTCCTGCTTGCCTCATTCGGCCAATCGCAGGCCTGCACAAATTTCCTGATTACCAAGGGCGCGTCGGTCGACGGCTCCAATTTCATCAGCTATTGCGCCGACTCGCACATCCGCTACGGCGAACTCTACTTCACCCCTGCCGCCGACTGGCCCGCAGGCAGTATGCGCATTTGCTACGACCGTGGCACCAACGCCCCACGTGGCAGCGTGCCGCAACCGCCTCAC
>JAFWRA010000068.1 GCA_017508895.1 Bacteroidales bacterium | reverse complement strand
GCTCTAACAGGGTCTTTTTCAAAAACAGGCTCCAGATATACTTTTGCAGAATCATATTGTCTAATATCATAATAAATGTGGCCAATGGTCTGGCATCTAACCGTCCTTTCCACCTCGTTTGGTGCTTGAGCCAACACGCTTTTCAGGCTATCTAATGAGGTTTCGGTATCCTTGTAGGCTTCGTGTCTTAACAACGCCATTACGGAAACACAATCCCTATACAACAAGTTGTTCCTGTCGGGGAGGACTTCCAATGTCTTTTCAAAGTAATAAACCGCGCTGTCGTATTCTCTCTGTATTCCGAACAGATTTCCTAAATGAAGGAGTTCGTTGGCAATGACTTTGGGTGAAGAATGCCCAATCTCTTCATAAGCTATTGCCTGCTTGCTGCAATAGATGGCAGGGTCTATCATAAATTAAACGCGAAACAAATCCAATAGACGGTCGTAGGCCAAGGCCATGAAACGAGCCTTTGTGCCCACCAATTCGGCCTCAGTATAATGGTTTTCCATTGTCTGCAAAGTGCGGATGTATTCGCCGCAAGCCACAATGAGGCTGTCGTGTACGAAATAGCCTGCACCACAAGAATAATGGGCGCGGGCGGTGAGGAAGAAGAGGTCGTTGTTTGGGGTGGGTGTCGTTTTGAATCTCCTTACATCCATTTGCAAAGGGAAAACCTGCTGCACGAGGCTGTCGAAATACGCGGCAGTTTGCAACAACTCCGTTTGGTTGGTTTGTGTGCATTGGGTCCTGTATTTTTTGAACAACAGTTCCGAGTGCAGCAATTGGGCGTAATGGCTGTTGAACACATTGGAATCGCCTTCGTATTCCATCAAAACCAACCATGCGCTGTCGGGACGATGCCACATGAGGCTATCAATTCCGACCAATGTGTCATAAAACGGATTGGCGGGCATGGTGAGTGATGCCTTCGGATTGTGACAAGCTGAAAGGAATGCGCACAAGACAAACAAAACTATGAATAGACGGGATTTCATCGGTGCAAAAGTAGAAAAATTTTCCAAAGATTTACGTCACAATGTCTTTATACCCGAAAACCACCTCCAAACCATATTTTTTGAAGTATTCCCTCACCTGATTTTCAGGTCATTCCGTTGCAGCAAGAATGAAGTCGCCGCTCCAAGCGCCCAACGATTTCAAAACGCTCAGGGACCTCAACCTTAACCGGTTTAGAGCAAGCCATTAGCATGGCCAGCCCAACCATTAAGCTCTGCAAATAGCGTTTCACGCGGCAAAAAATACTCAAAATCCAGCATATTACATAAAAAAGCCACCAAAGGACTAAAACCGTCCCCATGTCGCCGATAGGGATGGCTATGCTTTCGGTGGCTTATTGATTTCCTTTATTCCTTAATCCATTTCCCCGTTTCTACCCTAGATTTTGAACCTGTTGAAGGGTCGCCCGCATAAACCTTCCAAACATAAACCCCTTCAGCCCAATCCGATGCATCAATCCCCGTCGCATTCTCTGTGAGGGCTTGGCTGTGGATAAGTTTTCCGTTCATATCATACACTTCCACGCGGGCGTTCTGCAAGGCCGTGCGGATATTCAGCACATCCTTCCCTGGATTGGGATATGCCACCGCCACGGCAAAACCAGCATCGTGGGCTTCCTCAATGTCATCCAAGATGCTTTGGCTTACTTTGTAGATGACATTTTCTTGAGCCAAGGTTTCCCGATTAGAACCTGACGCCACCACAAGGCATCCACCTTTCGGGCAAGCGTACACACTCAATGGATACAACGCCCTCTTGTCATTGTGATAATAGATTTCGCCTTTCTTGTTCAAGTCTTCGTCAAGCCATGCAAGATAGAAATTATCGTAGAGTTCTGAACTTCCCAACATGTTAAAGTCCATGTCCGCAATCATGTAAACGTCACCGTTTTCCGAGAAGTCGATGGCGTTTTGCTGGGCACCTTGGCAATCGACTAACCGATGCATACCCCAAACATAGTTTTCCTCCACGAAATTCTCGTCCATCACTGACATCACAACCTCGTCGTCAATCTGTTGGGGATACACGCTGGACACGCTGCCTATGGCGTATATCTTGCCATTGTACGGGTTGCTGTGGTAGGAATCGGGATCTACCATCATGGCCGGATAAATATGGCTGGTGATGTTGTCACGCATCAGCACCGTGTTCAGTTCCGCGTCAAGCACATAACCGTTGAGATAGACACCGTAATAGGTGCCATAGTCGTTTGTCTCCGCCACCACCAATCGGCATCCCAAGGAATCAGGAGTTGGTTCAAGCCAAGGAACGAAAAGACTGGCGCTCAAATCTCTAAAGACCCGTTCCGTAACCAACTCGCCTTCAGGGTTGAATTTCATTATTCTGATACCCTTTTGGGTTATAAACATACCCTCATACACAAAGAGGCTGTCGGGGGCGTAGGCAATGAAGGTGGATCCGTCCTTGCACACTACGGCTCTTGTCATGTATTTCTGCGAACCTTCGTTGAGCATGAAATCACCCATCTTGCCACCATAGTCTTTCACCGTCAACTGCATGTCGTCGTCAATTTGGAATGCGTGCAAGGTGGCCGTGTCCCCAATACTCTCGTAAAAGAACTGCGTTTTCTTGCCGTCGGGCAAGGTCATCAGGCGGGAAACGAGGTAGGTTTCCGTGGTGCCCTCTGTGTAGGGATAGTCGACGGTGCCAAGTATTTCGCCGTCCTCCCGCATCTTTATGAATTGGAATTTTTCAGAGTTCGTGGCAAACACCATCATTTCCTCCGTGTTGATGTACTGCACATAAACAGGATGTGTTTCATCGGTCACGAAGATTTCCTCGAGTTCGTAATACTCCTGTGCTTGCATCGTCATTCCTCCCGCCATCAGCAGGGGCGCAAGCAGGATGTATAGTCTAATGTTTTTCATTGTTTCGTGATTTTATTCGTGTAAACTTTCCCTTCCGCATCCTTAATGCGCAGCAGGTAAAGCCCTTCCGGCAGGTCACTCACATCGACTTCGTTGAGGTCGTGAACCTCCTTTACCCTCTGGCCCAAGGCGTTGTAGACCTGGATTTCAGCCGCTTCAAGGCCATCAATCCGCAGGGTCTCCGAGGCAGGATTGGGATAGACCTTCACCTTACCCGCTTCGGTTTCGTCCACCCCATCTACCGACCAATACACCCTCAGGAAAAACTCGAACTCATTGTATTTCGACCGCGCGGGAGCCGAATAGCAGTCGATGGCTTGGTAATAGGCCACCACTTTGTAAAGATAGAAGGTCTCGTCCTCCAATGGAGTGTTGTCGGTATAGGAAGTGGAGCCGGCACCCAATGTCTTGATTTGCTGCCAATTCATATCCGCTTCCTTGGTACGGTAGATGTAGAACCCTGAAAGGCCGTCATTGGAATGGGGCGCTTCCCAGGTGAGTTTTATCTTATTATTGTTGGTCATCTCATACCAGAGGTTGGTGGCAGGCTGGCAGTCGTCGCCGATGGTGGCACAAGCCTCGTTGGTTGGCTCGCTTTCGCCCGAAGCGCAAAAAGCGGTCACAAAGTAGCAATGCCCACCATGCGTCGCTGTTTCATCGACAAAAGTAGCAGGGTTGTCTCTCACCGTCTGAATTAGTTGCCCGTCACGATAAACATTATAATCTGTGGATTCACCATAGGAAGTCCAAGCCAGCACCACATGCTCATCCTCGGCAAAAGCGTACAAATCAGTGGGTGCATCGCAATCCGTGCCATTGCCGCAACTGTTGTTGGTTTGCAGGAAAACACCGTCATCGATGCCTTCCAAAGCACCCGAATACGAATAAACGACATGATTGTCAGCATCCTTGATGACAAAACTCACGTCGCTAACCGTACTGCTTCCTTTGGACCAAGCGAACGAGACATGACCCAAAGGCACCGCAACAGAGAGTGTCTCGCTGCTTGAGTGCGCCGTGACCGACTCCATCACCTGCATCGCGTTGTTAATCACTTGTATGGAAGCGCCCTGCCATCCGTTGAAGAAGGTGGTTCCTGCCGCGATAG
>JAFWRA010000067.1 GCA_017508895.1 Bacteroidales bacterium | reverse complement strand
CGGGCGAATACAAATACTCCATCTTGAACAAATCGAATTCAAACTATCTCTTTTTTCCATATGGGTTGACCTATCAGCACAAATTTGACGAAGAAGGACATAACTTAACTTTGCGCATGAATGGAAGTGTCACCCGTTCAGCTATTCCTATTGATTATCACAAGACCTACACCTTGCCGTCTCCGTATGAAAGGGCATTCGTGATGGACTATGTCTCAACCAACATTCCCATCAACGCTCGCGTGGATTACAATTTACCTTATTCCAAGAATGGCGAATTTGGCATGGGCATCAATGCTGGTTGGGAAGAAAAAAAAGAGCGCAGTCCCTTGGACAGTCTGGCCAATGGCGTATATGTGCACGACTCTGTGATGTCGTACCGATTCCGTCAGGTCGATCACCATTTGGGCGGCTATTTCCAGATGCGGCACCGTTTCGGCAATTTTACTGTGCAGCCTACCTTAAGCTTAAGGTATTATCGGACGGGTATTGTCTATCCCGACGCTCCAAATTATGATTCAACAGTTTATTATTTCTATCCTTTGCCATCGCTGCACCCCTCATATCGTACCCAGTCGATGCACAACTTCAAGCTGAGTTATTCCATGAGGATCCAGAATCCTTACGCAGAGCAACTGAGTCCTTTTGTCAAATTCGATGAGGAATCCTATGCTACGGGCAATCCTAAGCTGAAACAAGTTTTCACCCACAACATTGAGGCAAGTTGGACGAAGTATTGGGACGATTTCGGTTCTGTCGGTTTGACGGGTTATTACAAGGGAAAACAAAACGAAATCAACAAGATAACTGATGCGGCTTACCATGAGCATTATGGCAGGGTGGTTTCTTTCAACTGGCCGGTCAATGTAGGCAGGTCGTATAATGCGGGTGGTGAGTTCAACATGATGTATCGTCCGAACGGGATGCTCAATTTGCGGTTTTATGCCAACCTTTATGACTCTTATATCAAGACCGAAGATGCGTTGGAACCGAGTGAGATGCTTTGCTACAGTTTTCGTTTTAACCTTTGGACCAAACTATGGGACCGTCTGGAAGTGCATACCTCGGCTTACTACAACTCTCCGACCCAGACGCTGTTTTGGAAGAAGGGCGCCAATTATTCCGTTGACTGTGGCCTTCGTGCCGATTTCTTCGATCATAAGTTTTCGGTGTTTGTCAACGGTTACGATTTGTTTGGCTTGTTGAAGCAAGACACATACATTGATAGCCCAACGGTAACAGTTTCAGAGACATCAAGATACAATTCATCTTGTGTGTGCGCGGGTTTTACATTGCGTTTCGGCAACATCGAACTAGAGAGTGAGGCCAAGAATGGAGGGGAAGCGGCGGGGCAATAATTGTTGAATTGTTGCGTTGTTTAATTGTTTAATTGTTAAGACAATGCTTAATTTGCTATACAAATCAAGGAGTTGGTTGGCTTTTGTGCTGATTTGCCTTTTGGCGGCCTGCAATGTGAAGTCCGATATGGACAACATGGAGCGGACGGTGCTGGAGATCGAAGGCAAATTCAGCAGGGGAGAGGACATCTCGCAGGACACCTCCATCTTCCAGGCGCGGCGTTATTTCAACCTCTCTGACGATGCCAAGATGAAGACCCTTTCGGCACTCTATAGCGGTTGCGTCTATTGGCAGCAGAACAACTATGACTCTGCAATGGCAGCCTTGAACGAAGCCATTGTCACGGCAAGGTCGAGCGAGGACATCAAACTGATGGAAAAAGTGCAGACCACAATATCAGCTTTGAATGGCGATTTGGATCATAGCGAAAATATGATTTCTGTGTTTCTGCGCCGGCGTAAAATGCTTGTCATCATTTCGTTGGTATTGGTAGTGGCGGTCACGTTGGTGTTTTTCCTCTTGTATCGTGCCACTCAAAAACGAGCTACGATAGCCGAACTGAACCTTGACATTAACCGTTTGCAACAAGAATCCGAGGTATTAGCTGAGACCAATCGTGACAACCTCTTCCGAAAGGTGATGATGATTTACAAGGTATTCTTGATTGGCGAGAACAAGGACATAGACAAACCCTCTTTCCAAAAGTTGAAATCATGTGTCTGCGGACAAGCCGACTCTGCCTATGATGTCATCTTTGAAGAATACAACAAGGTCTATCCTGATGTAGTTCAACGCATTAAATCAAATGTACCTCCTTTGTCTGAAACCGAATTCAAGATTTGCATCCTCTCCATGATGCCTTTCAGTGTGAAAGAAGTGGCCGACATGATGAAGGTTTCGACTGCTATGGTCGGTAAGGCACGCACCAGCATTCGCAAGAAACTCGGGATGACCGAGGCCCGCGGAAGTATTGAGGAGTTTGTGCTGGAAATGAAGAAGGGATAGTTTATTATGGTTGGGATCCGAACGTATCCTTATCTGCATAATACACATCAATAACGGCAATCAAAGCGGCAAGACTCCATACGGGGACGGCCAGCTTGTCGGTGTCCAAGAAATTGTTGAGGAAACCGTGGATAAAGTAGCTGAAGAAAGCCAATGTGGCTCCCAATACGAGCACTTTTGCAGTCTTGTTTTTGCATCGGGCGTATGTCTTAAGGCCACAGGTCACCGTGACAACGACAAGCACTACCATGATAAGCGAACCCACTAGACCTTGCTCGGCCAAAGGACCAAAATACTCGGAGTGGGCATTGCCGCCATCGCCCGCGTTAGTGCTGATGATGGTCTTTTCCTTCGACATTTGGAAGGGAGCGTAAACAAACTGATAGGTTCCTGGACCCCAACCGAAAACAGGGCGCTCGTGGAACAGACGGAAGGCCGACTGCCAGCGATTGATACGTTCCAGGTTGGAGGCATCGGTAGAGATGTTGGTGATGGATTGGATGTTTTCCACAAGGTCGCCCGAAGCGTCTTGGTTGTTCTTTTCCAGTGCGTCAATAATCTGGTTTTGGAAAGCGAAAAACAAACCCACCAAAATCACGATGGCGGCGGCAATCCAACGGAACTTGATCTTCAGCAGTATGCATATCAGAACACCCAAAGCAGCAATCATACTCAGCCATGCCGCGCGACAGTTGGAGAGCATGAGGGCTACGCTGAGCAAAACGACAACACCGATGATGATAAGTCTACGACCTCGTTTCACCTCGGGCAGGAAGACATAAGTCAGGGCAAGGATGAGGTATATGGCCAGAGCTGCTCCGTAGGCCGTGTGGTCGTTGTAGAAAGGTGTCATCACCCAGTGGGCCGAGTCACCGTCAAACCCGAATTGGGCATGGTGGATAATGGTGTAAACACATACTATGCACAAAGCCGCGATGTAAAGCCAAATGATTTTATGTATGTTTTTGGGATTCTTGAAAAGCATGGCACAGAGGAAGAATGCTGGCACGACAAACCACAATCGCGATAACAGGAACTTGATGGATACCACGGGCATCTCGCTCGTGATGGTAGTGACAATCATCCAGGCAAACATGCAATAAATGACGATGGCGATAGGATGTAGGGAGATGCGTTTGTCGTATTGCCCGTCATACAGCATTTTTGCCACAAACAAGACCAAAAGACCCATCAGCAATGGTTCGGCAGGCAATGAGATGGCCAACCCTGCGTCAAGGGCTTTGAGGTTAACCGAGAGTGGAACAGTGAATGCCGTGAGCAACAAGACTTTGTCCATTGAGAAGATGTAAAGCAGCAAAATGCCGAGCACGACAGGCAGGGCGAAGAAAAGGTAGGTGTTTTTCTTCACCACAAGGAACAGTCCCACGGCCACAAACAGCGCCGCGATGACATAGAGCCAGGCTATTTTCGCTTTCTTCTCCACAACTTATTTGTTTTCGGCAACGAAACGCTTGCGGTTTTCGATAATGAAAATCGCCACGATAGAGAGCAGGAAGGCACCTAAACCGCTTAAAGCTACGACCACCCAACGTACAGGGAAAGCTTTTTTGTCGGCAGGGAAGGGCTCGGTGATGATGTTGGAGTAGGTGAGTTGCGAGTGGAAGAAGCGAAGCTCTTTTTCGTAATCCAGTTTGGTGGCGACGTAGGTGTTGCCTTCGGCAGCAATCTTGGTGTGCAGGTCATGGATTTCGGCACCGTATTGTTCAAGGTTGTCTTTCATTTCTGAGGCTTTTGCCGACCCGCTCAAAAGGCTTTTTGTCACTTCACGGGTTTGGCTCGAAATGTCAGTGATACCGTAGGTGGTGCTGATTTCAGTATAGCGTTGTTTCAACGAGTCGATATTGTTTTGTTTTTCCCTCAATTGTCTTTCGTACATGGCTACCACTTCGCCGACTTTCTGTGTATGAAGGTTGTGCACCTTTTGGTCGTAGAATTTAAGAATGTCGTTGGCAATATTGCAAGCCACAAATGGGTCTTTGTCCATTACGGTGATGGAAACGGCCTCGTAAGGAGTCTTGCCGATCTTGATTTTGCTGCGGTATTCATTGATCATGTAGGTCTTGGCAAATTGGTCGGCCTTGTTGATCTTGTAGTCCGCCCACAAGTCATACTTCTCAACGATGGAATCCATGATGGAGGTTGAGTTGATGATTTCGAGCATCTGTTCGGTCTCGCTTTCATCGGAGTAGGGGCTGATGTTGGCAGGATAAGCCACGGCAACCGATTTGTAAAGCGGGGTGATGAACATGGAGCTGGAGAAAATGGCACCGCAGAGGGCAGCGGCAATGGTGATGATGATGATGTGCCATTTCCATTTCAGCACAAGTTGAACCAGTGAAAGATTGTTGAAATTATTATCCATGATTTGATTTGTTATTTTCGGTGTAGAGGATATTATTTTATTAGGTGCAAATATTGACTCATTCTTTTCTAAGATGCTTATTTTTTTCCTTGGAGGCCGCTTCCTTTTCGGCCTCGTGACGAAAAAAGTCTTTGGATTGGTCGTAGACCACGATGCAGAAAAGGAGTAGCAGGAAAGTGCTCAACACGGTGACAACCAAAATAATCCAACGCACGGGATAGCTCTTGCGCTCGGCTTGGAAGGCCGAGGTGACTACAAACTTATGCGGTATGAATTCGGTGGCGTCCACTTTGGCTTCCTCATATTTCGACTTGACCAGTGAGAGCTGCAGACGGTCGTTGTCCAAGCGCTCGTTGATGGCGTATGAAGCTCCGCCATATTCGGCCAAGATATCAAGCATTTTTTGTATGTTGTTGACACCCTGTGTGTTGCCTTTTCCTAATTCAACAGCAAGCTGTTGGCTCAGCATTTCCACTTGCGATTCGTAGTCGAAAACACCCAGTTTTCGCAAAGTGTTGAGGGAGTCTTCAAGCATGTTCATCTCGGCAACGAGGGTGTTGTATTCCTGTTCCACGATGCGGAAGGCCTCAATGGCGACTTCCTTTTGCATCTGGTTCATCGTGCTGTCAAAGATTTCAGCGATTTCATTGGCGATGCGGGCAGAGAGGGCTGCATCAGCATCCAATACGGTAATCTTCACGGCATTGTATTCGGTGCGACGGAACTTGATGCGGGCATCATAGAGTTTGTTCAGCTTGGTGATGGGATACTTGCTGTTGGCCTTGATACCGTAATGCTCCATCAGGTTGAAGCGGCTGATAACTTTGTCGCGCACACGGTTCGAGTTGAGCACCTGAAGCATCTGCTCGGTCTGCTCGTCTTCTCCGATGTTCATGATGTCTTTTTCCGACTGATAGGTTGTGCTTATCAAGACTTTGGAGATGGAATTGCTGGACGTGGGGTAGATGACAGTCGTCGACTTGTAAAGTGGGGTAATAAAATAAGGAGCGCTAAAAACAATGGCACAAAGGGCAGCAACGGCCAAAATGATGAGGATAGGCTTCCTATATTCCACCAAAAGCTTACACAAGTATTTGGAACTGTAGTTGTTATGATTATTCTCTTCCATAGATATTTATGAAATAAGTTGACAAAAATAGGGCTTTTTCCCGAATTAACAATGAAAAAAGCCAAATTATGCCTTTCGCAGGTTCAAATAGCAAGTGCAAAAATAGCGGAAATTTAGATGCAAAGTTGAAAGAACCTGTTTTTAGGGGAGTTGAAGTTTAGTTTTTCTCTTGGTCTTTTGTTGATTTTATATTGGATTTGCTTGACAGAGTCATTCG
>JAFWRA010000066.1 GCA_017508895.1 Bacteroidales bacterium | reverse complement strand
GTGTTGAAAGGAATTAGAAAGATTGCTGCGGTGCTTTGATTTTTGTTATTGCACCCCAAATGCCATCGAAAAACTACAACGGATTAACTTAACAACAAAACAATGAAGAAATTAGCAATCACCCTTTTGTGTGCTTTGGCCTTTGCCGCCTGCACTAATAACCAACCTGAAGACAATAAAAACAATCAAACTAATACGAATATGGAAAACACAGCAAAAGTCTATCTAACTCGCGAAATCAGCCCTGAAGCTTTGGTGAATATCTACAAGGCTTTGGGCGTGGAAGCCAAAGGCCGCGTGGCCGTGAAGATCTCGACCGGAGAAGGCAGCAACCCCAACTACCTGAAGCCCGAACTCATCAAAGACCTCGTTCATGCGGTAGACGGCACCATCGTAGAGTGCAATACAGCCTACGGCAACGGCCCTGGCGACGAAAAGGACGAGCGCAACAACTCGGCCATCCACTGGGAAGTGATTCGCAGACATGGCTTCACCAATTATTTCCCCGTCGACATCATGGATGAATACGACGAAATCCGCATCCCCGTGAAGGACCAGAGTCACATCAAGTACGACATCGTGGGCGGACATATCGCCAACTACGACTTCATGATTGCCCTCAACCACTTCAAGGGCCACCCGATGGGCGGTTACGGCGGCGCGCTGAAGAACCTCAGCATCGGTTGTGCCAGCAGCAATGGCAAGGCTTACATCCACTCCTCGGGAAAGATGGAAAAACTCGATATGGCCAAGCTTTGGACACCTGAATTCATCGGCGACCAGGACGGCTTCCTTGAGAGCATGGCAGCAGCGGCCCAAGCCGTAACGAATTACTTCCAAAAAAGACAAGGCATCATCTACATCAGCGTGATGAACAACATGAGCATCGACTGCGACTGCGTCGACCATCCCGCCCCCGTGAAGCTTGAAGACTATGGCATCCTTGCCAGCACCGACCCCGTTGCGCTTGACCAGGCTTGCGTAGACATCATCAACAACCAGCAGGTTACCGCCACCAACGACCCCACCGACCTGCTCAGCCGCATCGACAAGCAACACGGCACCCACACCATCGAGCACGCTGAAGCCATCGGACTGGGAACCAGAAAATACACCATTGTCAGCATTGACAAATAAGTGAAACCAGCTGACCTTATCAAACAGTTTGGACGGACCGCTCGAGGCGAACGCCTTGAACGCATACGAAAGTCGCCTCATTTTGTGAACGACAAGTTCCAGAATGAGGAAGCGACCACGCTGTTCACGGGTCAAGGTGGAATGCTGAAGAATCTTGGCAAGTTCCTCTTTGGGAAAAAGCCAAAGAACAGGATCCCAAAACTGGGTGAAATACCCGTTATCAAGACCGACTTGAATTGCTTGCCCGAATCTGGTGATTTCTACCTATGGTTCGGGCACAGTTCCTTTTTGCTTCGTTTGGACGGGAAGACCATCCTCGCCGACCCCGTGTTCTACAAAGGCTCGCCCGTCTCTTTCGTCAATCGGGCCTTTCCTGGGACGGACCTCTACAAGCCCCAAGACATGCCCAAGAGAATCGACTTTCTCCTCATCTCGCATGACCATTGGGACCACTTGGATTACCAGACGGTCAGCGAGTTGAAAGACCAAGTAAAGAAGGTGGTCTGTCCCTTGGGCGTGGGCGAGAACTTTGAATACTGGGGCTACGACAAGCAGCAACTCATCGAATTGGATTGGTATGAAAGTGCCACTTCCGACGGCTTAACCTTCCATTGTCTGCCCACCCAACATTTTTCGGGGCGCGGCTTTTGGAAATCCAAGACAATGCCAGCCTCATGGCTGATGGAATCACCATCGAGGAAGGTCTTTTTCTCTGGCGATGGAGGCTATAGCAGTCGCTTCAAGCACTTCGGGGAGCAGTTTCCCGACATCGACCTCGCCATCATGGAGAACGGCCAATACGATGCCAACTGGAGCCAGATACACACCATGCCCGAGCAATTGGGGAAAGCCGTTGCCGACCTTGGTGCAAAGTGTTTCGTCACCGTCCACCACTCCAAGTTTTGCCTCTCGAACCACCCTTGGGACGAGCCTCGGAAAAACGAGCGCAAGGCTGCCGAGCAATTTGGGCTTCAACTGATTACTTGTCAGATAGGCGAATTATTTCTTTTTGATAATAACTTTGCAGCACCAAAAGATAGATAAATGACCTTTTTCGTCGAATCTCTCATCGCGTGCGCCTTATTCACGCTGTTTGTGTTCCTGATGTCGAGAAACCCCATCAAGACCATCTTCAACTATCCTCCCGCCATCATCGAACGATGCGACCAGTTGGGTTTGGTTAACGCCAGCAACCGTCCAGGAGGGGCGTCTTTCTACATCAAAAAGATTGTGGCCATGATGGTCTTTGGTGTTTTGTTGGGCTTGTTGGTGAGGTATATCAACGGATGTGAGACTTTTTTGTGCGGCGCCTTTATAGCTTACGCCTTATGGGTGGTGGTCAATTGGTTTGATGCGCTGGTGCTCGACTGCCTCTGGTTCTGCCACGACAAGCATTTCGTCATCCCTGGGACAGAAGACATGACTGCCGCCTACCATGACTACTGGTTCCACATCAAAGGAGCGCTTATCGGGATGCTGTTAGGTATTCCTGCGGCATTGGTTGCAGGGGGAATTGTGACTTTATTATGATTAACAAATAAAACTTGAAATGATACGATTAAATTGCTTTTTCCAAGCCAATGACGGCGAACAGTTCAAGACCGCACTGCAAGCAGCGGTAGCCCTTACCGAATACTCACAGAAACATGAAGGATGTATTGCCTACGATGTGTTCCAGAGTGCCACCCGAAAGGATGTGTTTTTGATCTGCGAGACATGGGCAGGCCAATCGTCGCTCGACAAGCATTCCGCCACGCCGGAGTTCAAGAAATACTCTCCCATGATGCGCCAATGTGGCCAGATGAAGGTGGAGCGTTTTGAATTCTAATTCTATATGGCCTCTAATTTTGTATCCAAGTGAGGCGTTCCCAAACAAAACGGGGAATCATTTTCCATAACCCTACGACGAGACGGAATCTCCAATCAAAGGTGTAAACGCGCTTCTTTTTATGAAGCGCCTTCATCACATGGTCTGTCGCCTTCTCTTTTGACATCAGCATCGGATAATGCTTGTTGGGATTCAGGATGTCCGTTGCGACAAAACCGGGGCGTATGTCGGTGAAGCAAACTGGGATCTTGTCCATACGGGAGAGTTGTGACAAAGCCGTAAGATAGGTGCTCTGCATCTTTTTGGTCGCGGAATAGGCTGGTGAGGCCCCCATTCCATTGGTGCCGGCAATGGAGGTGATGACGGCTATATGAGCCTTGTGACTTTTGCTGTAGTTGTGCGTCCTTACATAGTTGAAAAAGTGGTCCACCATCCTGACCATCCCTTCGCTGTTGGTCTGGATGATGCG
>JAFWRA010000065.1 GCA_017508895.1 Bacteroidales bacterium | reverse complement strand
CAATGCCGAGACTGCCAAGAAGTTCTTCATCGATGGCGTGGCACTCTCCAATGAGTACTACTGGAACCTGAAGACCACATCGTCGCTCTTCAAGGATGGCAACGACAGCTACAACGGCTTCCGCGAGCTAACTGTTCCTACCAAAGACGACTTCACTGCCTATGCAGAGAAGATCTGGGATGCCTCTCAGAGAGTCATCGCCACTCAGCTCTGGCTGAACTTCGGCTTCATGAACGAGCTCGAGGCTTGGAACGTCAACCGCCGCACAGGCTTCCCCAACGTGAAGTTTGCACGCGATACCCAGCAGAATGACTATCCCACGCCTCCTCATCGTCTGCCCTATCCGACCGACGAGTACACCTACAACAAGGACAACTTCAACGTAGCTGTCAACGCCAACTGCGGCGGCGACAACACACTAGGTGGCTACTACACCAAGCTGTTCTGGGCAAAGGACAACTACTATTCACTCTACTAATAGTATTTTCCTATCATAACCAAAGAGGGGATTGGGTTCATCATGAATCCAATCCCTTTTTTTGCAACCCTTCCGTTAACAAATCAAAGAAAAAAATAGGCATAAGATCTTGATATTCTGCCAGGAAAAGTGTACCTTTGCATAATAACAAACATAACAGAACAGTACTATGATGAAAAGGTCCTTATTACTCATCTGCTCACTCTTAGCACTCAACTACACATACGCACAGAAGAATCCCGTTCAAGGATTTATCGTCACCAACGAAGGCGACACCATCAATGGAACTGTCGACATCTTGTCGAACGTCTCCAATGGCAAGGAGTGCCATTTCTGTGCCGCCGGCTCACAAGAGTATCGGACCTACCAGCCAGGCAGCATCCGCAACTACGGCACAAGCGATGGTGGCCTGCTTTACGAGTCGCTCCGCGTACCCTATGATGGTTCTGAGCGCACCGTCTTTGCCGAGTATCTGGTCAAAGGAGGTATTAGCTTGTTCTTCTATACCCCCCGAAATGGCGAGACCGCCTATTTCTTTGTCGACGAAGAAGGAAAAGTCACCACGATGACCGATCCGAAATCAAGCAGCATGGACTCCCGCCAGCTCGAGAAAGCCCGACATAAGGCCATGGACGATGCCACGCAAGTGTTCAGCCGCGACAACCGCTTCGTCGAAAAACTGCTCGTCAGCCGCTTCGAACGCCGCAACCTGACAAAGCTCACCCACGAATTCAACGACCTCTATTGCACCAACGCCGGCGATTGCATCGAGTTCAACTATAATCCCAAAACGGCAGCACTGGTAAAAGCCCGATTCCTCATAGAGGCAGGTGCTGGCATCGGAACTATCCATGCCGATAAAGTTGATGGCTACTCCCTGGCTTCAGCCGATGCCGAATTCACATCACCGATGTTTCGCGTTGCTGCTGGCCTTGATTTAGCCTTCCCTCGCTACACCAATCATATCTCGGTTCAGCTCACGACGTCCCTCATGAGTTATTCCTGTCATAAAACATTAGACGACAAAGACCGCTCCTTGAAAGGATTCTATTGGGGCATCCATCCGGGCATCACCTACAAATTCCTTCCCAAGAAAGCCATCACTCCCTTGGTCCGTGCCGGCATCAACTTGGATTTTCCCATTGGCGTGAAGGATGAGAACATGGAAGGCTATTGGGTGGCCGACCGCAGGAAAACCCTCTTTTCTGTTGAGATGGGCTACTATGTCGGTGCAGGCGTCAGCCTCCCCATTGGCAATAAAGAGCTGCGCATCACAGTCGACTATGCTGCCCATAGCGCCTTCAACACACCTGTCTACGACTTCACGACTAACAACTTCATGCTCACTGCCGGCATCTGTTTGTAATTTTGTCAAATAGTTTTATCCCGCGTCAAACAAAGCATAGCTTTATACGCTACAACCCATAGCTTTATACGGTAAGAACCTATGCTTTATAGGGGTATAAAGCTATGCTTTGTAACCTCAGACTCAATGCCCTTCTGGCCACAACTCAATGAGTCGTAGCCTCAAAAGCATTGCTCCTCAAGCGTCAACCCATTGTTCCTCAGGCGTCAACCCATTGCTCCTTCGGCAAGAAACCGTTGCCCCTTAAGCTACAAACCATTGTCCTATCAGGAAAAAACATTGTCCGTTCGGGGAAAAACCGTGGTCTTTTCGGCAGAAAACCGTTGATTTTTTAGCATAAGAGAGCGAAAAGCGTTCATTTTTTCGACGTTTTTACCTCGTTATTTATGTTATTCTTCTGTCAAAATAGCGATTTACTGCCATTCTGCCATCTTACTGCCAGTTGTAACCCATTGATTATCAACAAGTGTTGCAGCAATGGCAGATTTGCAATAGAAAAATAAAATTCCTGGTAGAATGTCAACGCAACCAGTACACCTCACACCGATCTAGTACAAAAGAGATTGGATGAAATCAATCAGAAAACCTTCTGTGAACCTCTGCCTCAAAAAGAAGAAAAATCTTGAGCTTGGCACCGATAATTAGGGAGTGTCGTCGAAAACAGTGAGCTTGGACGCACACCTTACCAACAAATCAAAAGAATTTGATACCTAAAAACTAACGATTTGAAAGTTTGGAAGAATATATAAAAAGAAAATAGAGAAATTCTTTTGCTCTGCCCCTATTTTTTTGTAACTTTGCAGTCTGGAAGCGATAACAAACCGAAAACTCATGATGAACAAGAAACTTTCCAAGGTGCTGGTGCTGGGCAGCGGTGCCTTGAAGATTGGACAGGCAGGCGAATTCGACTACTCGGGCTCGCAGGCCCTGAAGGCTTTGCGCCAAGAAGGAATTCAGAGCGTGCTCGTGAATCCGAACATTGCCACCATTCAGACGTCGGAAGGCATTGCCGACAAGGTTTATTTCCAGCCCGTGACGACTCACTTCGTGACGGAGATTATCAAAAAGGAGCGCCCTGATGGCATTCTCCTGGCCTTTGGTGGACAGACGGCGCTGAACTGTGGCACCGAACTCTACCAGACTGGTGTGCTGAAGGAATATGGTGTTGAAGTGCT
>JAFWRA010000064.1 GCA_017508895.1 Bacteroidales bacterium | reverse complement strand
TTTGGAGCGCCTTTCCAAACCCTCGACATCCTTGAGATGGAGGCCGCCGTTGAGCAAACGCTGGTGGGCCCTGTGGTTTCCACAGGTAATCCGAACATTGGCCCCTTCCCTCCGTTGGGTATGGAACTCGCTTTCTATCATAACGGCATCGAATACTACTTCTCGCCCTACATTGAAGAAATCTATTATCCCTTGGGCGGGACTAATTATCAGTATATTTTGTTGTACGAACTCGACAACGACACCCTGATTGTCGGCAAGGAGGTGACCGCCCAATTCACCACCTCCACCATGTGTATTGACAATTACTTGAAGCCCAATTATCGTGTCACGCTGAACCATGCGGAGTATTACGACCATTTGGAGACGTTGCACGGCAGACTGACCATCGTAGAGGAACCATACAACATGCCCATGTACGCCATCATCACGGACGATGACGAGCGTTATCTGATTGAGCCTTATTTCGTTAATTATGCGGAATATGACGAACTTGTCTTTGGCGAAGACACAGTTGCTGTGGGTAAGTCATTCACCGCCACAGGTGAGGTGTTCAAGTATTATGACGATTCTTATGAAGACTTCTATTTCAACGGCATTAATATTCTGGAAATCAACGAAATTGATGCTCCATTCATCATCGGCAACGAATGGTACTACGAAATCCAGAACGAGGACGGCAGCATCACCTACCAATACCTCTATCAGGCGGGCGACACCATCGTACAAGACGAACCGACACATATCCTTGTGAAAATCAATACGCTATACGACAAGGGTCTTCATGAAGAGATAACGCATGAATATGTTTACGAGCGCGATGGCAAACTGTATTGGTGGAACAAGACCTTGGAGGAATTCACCGTGCTATATGACTTTGGTGCCCAAGAAGGCGACGAGTGGGAAATCAAGGTTGGCAACGAAAGCCTTGTGATGCATGTGGACGCGGTAGAGAACATTGAATACGAAGGCAAAACCTATAGGGTGCTGCACGTCAGCGACGCGGACGACTACTTCAGCGGCGACATCGTATGTGGCATCGGTCACCTGACGAGTTTCTTCCCTGAAAGGCTGATGGACAATGGTGACGGTCTGCGCGTGGAAGGCCTGCGCTGCTATTGGATTGAGGACGAATTAGTGTTCAAACCCGGCGACGAGGACTGCGACGCGATTTATTCGGAGGTACACGGTGTGGAGGAGGACGGCCCTTCGACAGGCTCAGGAACCTTTACGGTTTATCCTAACCCTACCAATGGCGTTATTGCCATTCAGCATTCAGCATTCCGAATTCAGAATTCCGAATTCAGAATTACCAACCTGATGGGTCAAACCCTAATGACAGGCCAAATCACGGCTGAAAACCAACAGATTGATGTTTCATCATTGCCTCAAGGTATGTATTTCATTACCTTTGCAGGCGAGACGCGGAAATTTGTGGTGCGTTAATCGTGGTAAAAGATAACAATCAAAAACATACAACTATGAGAAGATTAGTATTAACATTAGCGATTTTGGCTGGCTTCGCCCTTGGTGGCGTGGCACAAAATGTTTGGAAACCCTTGAACTGCAACACCTACTTTCTTGGTGCAGACGCTGATGGCAGCCTTTTTGCCATGGCTGGCTATGGTGGTCTCATACGATCCCAAGATGAAGGCGAGACTTGGACGCAAGTCCTTGATTATTACATGCGTAACTTTATGACCATCAGTCCTGATGGGCGCATCTTCATGTTTCCTGCCGACAATGCCTTTGTTTGCTATTCCGATGACCATGGCGACACTTGGCAACAATCCGCTCCAAACTCGACCTCCAACTACAATATGATCGGTGCATACGCCGTCAACAACGACACTTTGTTGCTGTGGGGCGAAAGACAATTGTTTTACACCCTCGATGCTGGTGCCACATGGAACACTGCCGATATGAGTTTTATCGGCGACGAATACCATGCTATTGGCGATGTGATTGCCAACGAGGAGGGTGATGTGTATGTCAGCAAATGGTACTATTCCGGCGTGGATAGCGGCATCTTCCACTCTACCCTCTCTGATATGCAAAACTGGGAGTTGGCCGCCTTCGACGGTGCGGTGGTGCTCCACATGGAGTTTGATCCCGAAGGCAATGTGTTGGCTGGCTCCTCATGGGGCGGCATTGTTGGATTCCAACATGAGCCAGGTTTTTACCTCTTGAATGGAGACAAATTTGTTGTCGCCGACAATGGCATCGTCTACAGCCTTCACAATGTGAGCTATGATAATAACCTCTATATGGTGCTGAGCTATTCGGGGGACCATGGTGAAACCTTCTATGACTACGGAGAAGCCTTGTCCATTCAGCAAAATGCGCCTGGTGGCGAAGGCGACGGCTATCTTTGGAAAGGCCGTGATGGACATTTGTATTTCTATGGTCATGGTGCGTACAAGAAAAGCGTATTCAATACCAACGACATCCATTACATTGAAGGCGAAGTCGTTGTTTCACCATCCGCTTTTGCCTTTGGGAATTGGTATTACACTTCAGGGCAGGCCATCAAGGTTGATGAGGAGCATATCTATCCCGTTACGGTGGATGGTTTCCGTCCTGATCCCACTGATTTGAGCCGGCTCATCGTACGCTATGATACCGTCCCTGTGGGTGCAACCATCGGTGCGTTTGGAACTATTACAGAGATGCACGACAATGCTGGTCATTCGGAAAATGTGCTTGATATCCAACAGACTACGGCGCATTATTACGATGCCATCACCGCGATGCTTTCCACGTCGGTGGAGGATGACATGGTGGTTATCACACTTTGCAAAGCGCCTTATACGACTTATTATCTGACTATCGATGGGGAGAAGCAAACCTGGCCATTAGTCTTCAACGGTGTGACGTATGAGGACTATAACCTTCGCACTGTCATCGGGCATTGTGGCGTCATGTTGGATCAATATGCAAATCAATTCAACGGGATGGAATTGGTAGACATCCAGCCATTTAGAGATTACACTTTCCAATTAGACAGTGGTACACTTACCACAGATTATTGGAATCCGCTCTGTTTCACCTATCCTTGTGAGGATGAGCATTTTCTGACCTTCATAGGTCCTGGCGATTTCATCTTTCCCTATTATCCAACACACAATGGCCGGCTTTACAAAGAGACGTATATTAACAACGACATTTTCAGGGAAGGCACACACGTTGACCTCAAAGGCATAGAGCATATTCGTTATGATATTACTGGCGAAGAGGTGCATGCCGTTGAATTGGTGGAGATGGGTTCTAGAGACGAAACCACTTTGACTGGAACAGTTGAAATGGCTCCCATGCCTTATACCTCCTATATACCAGTGCCTGGATTAGCGCTAGCCTTCGTATCGAACGGAAAGACATATTATCTCGACAATCAATATGAAGACAATTATTTTATAGTGGGTAACGACACCATTTATGAAGGTCAGGAAATCACGGCGACATTTACTTCAAAAATGCTGATTGATAACGGTTTGAATTTCTATTATCGAATCAATATCACCGATGTCGAAGTTTTGAATCCAATCCTTCCTCCTGGTGCCGAATGGTACTACGAAATCCAGAATGACAACGGCAGCATCACCTACCAATACCTCTATCAGGCGGGCGACACTATTGTCCAAGATGAGCCGACGCATATCCTCGTGAAAATCAACACGCTTTATGACAAGGATTTGCATCAAGACGTGACACACGAATATGTCTATGAACGCGATGGCAAATTGTATTGGTGGAACAAGACCTTGGAAGAATTTACCGTGCTATATGACTTTGGTGCCGAAGTGGGCGACAGTTGGACAATTAAGGTCGGCACGGAAAGCCTCATCATGCACGTTGATGCGGTGGAAGAAATCGAATACGAAGGCAGAACCTATCGGATGCTGCGCGTAAGCGATCCCGAAGACCTCTTCAGCGGCGACATCGTATGTGGCATCGGTCACCTGACGAGTTTCTTCCCTGAAAGGCTGATGAACAACAGCGAGGGCCTCCGCGTGGAAGGTCTGCGCTGCTATTGGATTGATGACGAATTGGTCTTTAAACCTGGCGACGAGGACTGCGATGCAGTTTATGAGGAATTACATGGCATTGATGAGGACGGCCCTTCGATGGGCTCAGGGACCTTTACGGTTTATCCTAATCCTACAAACGGCGTTCTTACCGTTCATCATTCCGCATTCTGCATTCCGCATTCTGCATTCAGAATCACCAACCTCATGGGCCAAACCCTAATGACAGGCCAAATCACGGCCGAAAACCAACAAATTAATGTTTCGTCATTGCCCCAAGGCATGTATTTCATTTCCGTAGGCGATGTGACACGGAAATTTGTGGTGCGTTAATCGCGTTCTCGTAGGGCTGTCACACCGTGGCAGCCGCACGCTGAAACGGCACAGCGGCTGCCGTGGTACGACAGTCCTACAGACCAAAACAAAAGAAATTCCCTCAAGCTTCCGACACGCGGTTTCTTGGGGGAATTTCTATGTCTACAATACTGTGATTACAGCAAGTGGCAAGTGACAGTCAGACCGGCCATTACAATGCTCACCATGCTCATCAGCTTGATGAGGATGTTCAGCGAAGGACCTGATGTATCCTTGAACGGGTCACCGACAGTGTCGCCAACGACGGTAGCCTTGTGGTTTTCGGAGCCTTTACCACCGAAGTTGCCTTCCTCGACATACTTCTTGGCATTGTCCCAAGCACCGCCCGAGTTGGCCATGAAGACAGCCAGCACGAAGCCCGTGCTCAAACCACCGATCAACAGACCGAGAACACCAGGAACACCCAAAATGACACCCGTCAGGATCGGGACGAGGATGGCGAGGATGGAAGGCACCAACATTTCGTGCTGGGCACCCTTCGTGGAGATAGCCACACAACGCTCGTAATCGGGTTCGGCCTTGCCTTCAAGGATACCCTTGATGGTGCTGAACTGACGGCGGACTTCCTCCACCATCTTTTGTGCTGCACGGCCCACGGCGTTCATCGTCATGCCGCAGAACACGAAGGCCATCATGGCACCAATGAACACACCCACCAAAACGACGGGATTCATCAGGTTGACGTTATAGGCATTCATGAAGTCGACCAAAGTGGCCTTGGCAGCATCAATGCCGTTCGGCAAGGCTTGACCCACACGGATGAGGGCCAACTTGATTTCCTCAACATAGGAAGCCAACAGAGCAAGAGCCGTCAAAGCGGCAGAACCGATAGCGAAGCCCTTACCTGTAGCAGCGGTAGTGTTGCCGAGGGCATCCAAAGCATCGGTGCGGTGACGCACTTCAGGATCGAGGCCGCTCATTTCGGCGTTACCACCGGCATTGTCGGCGATAGGACCGTAAGCGTCGGTAGCCAGCGTGATACCCAGCGTGGAGAGCATACCCACAGCAGCGATACCGATACCATAAAGGCCTAATGAAAGATTTTCAGGAGTCAAAGCGACATGAAAACCATTGGCGCAGAGATAAGCCAAAATGATTGCGAAACCCACAGTCACCACAGGGATTGCTGTGGAGAGCATACCGAGACCCAGACCTGAGATAATCACTGTGGCAGGACCCGTCTTCGAGCTCTCGGCCACCTTTTGGGTGGGCTTGTAGCTCTGAGAAGTATAATATTCCGTTGATTTACCGATAATCACACCAGCCAGCAGACCGACGACCACCGACAAAGAGACTTGCCACCATTGGTTGGTGTCGGTGCCAAACAGCCAAGCAAAAATGCCAAACGTGGCAGCTGCGATCAAGATAGCGGCGGTGTTGGTACCACGGCTCAATGCGCCAAGCAACTGTTTCATGCCAGCACCTTCATTGGTCTTCACAAGGAAGATACCGATAATGGAAAGGAGCACGCCCACAGCGGCAATCAGCATGGGAGCGAACACGGCTCTGTACTGCATGCCTTCGACAGCGGAAGTGGCGAAAGCGGAAGCACCCAAGGCCATGGTAGCCAAGATGGAACCAGCGTAAGATTCATAAAGGTCGGCACCCATACCAGCCACGTCACCGACATTGTCACCAACATTATCAGCGATGGTAGCAGGGTTACGCGGGTCGTCTTCAGGAATGTTGTACTCGGTCTTACCAACGAGGTCGGCACCAACGTCAGCAGCATTGGTGTAGATACCGCCACCCACACGGGCGAACAAAGCCTGCGTGGAAGCACCCATACCGAAGGTCAGCATGGTCGTAGTGATGATGACCAAGTGATCTTCGACACCGATGAAGTGGTCGAGCACGAGGAACCACACGGACACGTCGAGCAGGGCAAGACCCACCACGACGAGACCCATGACAGCACCCGAACGGAAAGCCACTTTCAAGCCGCTGTTCAATGACTTACGAGCGGCATTAGCGGTACGAGCTGAGGCGTAGGTGGCCGTCTTCATACCGAAGAAGCCCGCCAAGCCCGAGAAGAAACCGCCAGTCAGGAAGGCGAACCATACCCAACCATTTTGCAAGTCGAACAGACTCATCACATAGAAAAGAACCGCCAAGACGATGAACACGATAATCACCACCTTGTACTGCTGCTTCAGGTAAGCCATGGCTCCCTTACGGACATGCGCAGCGATTTTCTTCATCAAGTCCGTACCTTCGTCTTCTTTCATCATCTGTTTGAAGAAGATGAAAGCGAATGTCAGCGCCAACACTGAGGCGACCAACACAATGTAAGGAATACTGTTAATCATAAGATTGTTATTTAGTTAAACTTGTTTTGATTCGATAAACAATGCCATTATGATATGATTTCAGCACTTTTGACGGGACAAAAATAAGGACAAAATAAATTGAAATGAAAGTTTTTTGGATAGTTTTTTTCCTAAAACCAACTTTTTTTGCGCATTTCACAAAAAGTCCCTACTTTTGACGATTGAAGGTAGAAGGTTTTGTTTTCAAAAACAGTCTTAATAATCAGTGCTTTAGAACAAAAACGCTTTCACATCCTTCCCAAAACGAGCAAAAATGAATAAAGTCAGTTTGGAAATCATCGGCTTGACCTACAGCGAATCCTCGACGGGAGCATACGTCTTGATTTTGGGCGACAAGAACTCGCAGCGTCGTCTGCCCATCGTCATCGGGAGTGCCGAGGCCGAGTCCATTGCCGTGGGCATTGAAAAACACAAAAACGGTCGCCCCCACACCCACGACCTTTTCATCCGATTCGCCCATGAGTTCGGCATCGAAATCATGGAGGTGGTCATCAACCGCTTCCGCGACGGCGTCTATTATGCCATGCTGGTGTGCAAACAAGGCGGCGACCTCACCATGGTGGATGCACGGCCTTCGGATGCCATCGCCATTGCCGTGCGCAAAGGTTGTGAGATCTATGCCTACGAGAGCGTGATGGAAGAGGCGGGCATCATCATGGAAGACATGGAGAAAGAAAGCCCTGACGAAAACGAAGAAAGTACCATTAATAAAGGTGTAACCAAAACCAGCCTCGACCTGCTCGACCTTGAGACTCTTGAAGACCTGCTTCAAGAAGCCATCGACAATGAAGACTACCAAAAAGCGGCGCAGATAAGGGATGAGATTAACAGGAGGAAATGAGGAATGGGGAATGCAGAATGCAGAATGTAGAATGCAGAATGTAGAATGTAGAATGTAGAATGCAGAATGTAGAATGTAGAATGCAGAATGTGGAATGTAGAATGAGGAATGCAGAATGCAGAATGAGGAATGAGGAATGAGGAGTGTGTGGCTCATCTGTATTAATCCGCAGCGAAGCTGCGAAATTTCGACTCGAAAACATCTGTAAAATCTGTAGTTAAATAAAATCTTGAATCTTGAATTTTGAATCTTAAATCTTTAAATCAACTTATATGAAAGCAATCAAATTCAGACTTATCGTGATGAACTTCCTCATCTTTGCGGTGTGGGGAGCTTATCTTTGCTCATTGGGCATCTATCTCGGCCGTATCGGCATGGGTGCCAACATCGGCAAATTCTTCGCCATCCAGGGCATCGTTTCCCTTTTCATGCCTGCCTTGATGGGCATCGTTGCTGACCGCTGGATTCCCGCACAGAAGCTGTTGGGCATCTGCCATTTCCTTGCCGCCATTTTCATGGCCTTGGCGGGTTACATGGGCTACAAATACGGTAGTGCGGTCAGTTTCGGACAATTGTTCCCGTATTATGCCATCAGCGTGGCCTTCTTCATGCCGACCATCGCCTTGGGCAACTCCGTATCCTACAATGCCTTGAACCAAGCCGGTCTCGACACGGTGAAGGCCTTCCCCCCTATCCGTGTGTTCGGTACCGTCGGCTTCATCCTTTCCATGTGGATTGTGAACTTCACGGGTTATAAGAATGGTTACGAGCAACTGTTTGTGTCAGCCGCATGGGGTATCATTTTGGCCATTTATTCGTTCACTTTGCCGAATTGCCCCGTCAACAAGAACGTGGAGAGCAAGTCGTTTGTTGACACCTTTGGACTGCGTGCTTTCTCCTTGTTTAAAGACACGAGGATGTGCGTGTTTTTCATCTTCTCTTTCCTGCTGGGTATGTGCCTCCAAGTGACCAACGGCTTCGCCACCCCATTCTTGGATGCCTTTGGCCAGTCGCCGGAATACGCCAACGCCTTTGCGGTAAAACACAACGTGTTCCTGTCATCCATCTCACAAGTTTCTGAAACGCTGTGCATCCTACTCATCCCCTTCTTCCTGAAGAAGTTCGGCATTAAAAAGGTGATGCTCATTGCTTTCGGTGCGTGGGCTTTGCGTTTCTTCTTCCTCGGTGCGGGCAGCCCGACGGGCTTCGGCCTCGTGCTCTTCATCCTTTCGATGATCGTCTACGGTGTGGCCTTCGACTTCTTCAACATCAGCGGTTCGCTCTTCGTCGACCAAAACACCGATGAGAAAATACGTAGCAGTGCACAAGGCGTGTTCATGATGATGACCAACGGCCTCGGTGCCACCATTGGTTCGTTCTGCGCCCAAGCCGTCGTCAACCACTTCACCCTAGGCAAGACCAATTTCAATGAGCTGATGGCTGGCTGGTCATCGGCTTGGTATGTGTTTGCAGCGTTCGCTTTGGTGGTGGGCATTTTATTTGCCCTCTTGTTTAAATATAAGCACGAGCCGAAAAGCAAATAATTTACTGGAAAACAAATGATAAACCCTGCTGATAACCGATACTATCAGCAGGGTTTTTGATTTGGGTTAATTCAAATCTCAATTATCCTTTAGTTGTTCATCGGTAGAGCCCAATTCTTCGATATACTCTTCTATTTGCTGTTTAAGAGGCACAAGGTCGCCTTGAATCACCGACTAAACCTCGTTTTTGTCCACTACATTATAGCCGTGAACAATGAAATTCCTCATACTGACGATTTCGCGCCATGGTGTTTGAGGACGTGCTTCACGGAATTCTTTTGTGAGCATATTTGCAGCTTCGCCAATGATGACCAACTGATAGACAATGGCAAAATAGCACATCTTATCCCCTTCGATTTGCTCAAAAGTCTTACCTTCTGCAAATTCAAAGATGTTGTTGATACATTCCAGAATGTGATCAAGTCTTCCTTTATCTTTAGCTGGCTCTCTCATAAATCAGCACTTTGTCTTTATCAGCTGTTTCCTTTGCGAAAGGTAATAACGTGCCCTCAGTAATCAAATCCACTTTCTTTCCCAACAAATCTTCCAAACCTAATGCGATGCCGATATGCCTTAGCAAGCTCACTTTCCTACCATTCTCTTCATCAAACACAACCAAAATGTCAACATCACTGTCAGGCGTTTGCTCGCCTCTGGCATACGAGCCAAACAACCATGCCTTCAAAACAGGCTGGGTGGCAAAATATGCTCGAATGACATTGATCAACTGGTTATTCATCGTTTAGTTTATTTTCCGCAAAATTACACATTATTTTCAATTCGCACAAAATATCCGAAAATTCCCTTATTTTTGCACCATTAATTAAACCCCAAATGAAGCAATACTTAGATTTACTCCAATATATCCTTGACCACGGCCATCAGAAAGGCGATCGCACGGGCACGGGCACAATCAGCGTGTTCGGCTACCAAATGCGGTTTGACCTTTCGGAGGGCTTCCCTCTAGTCACGACGAAGAAGGTACACCTGAAAAGCATCATCCACGAGCTGTTGTGGCTGCTCAGCGGCGACACCAACATCAAGTATCTGCACGACAACAAAGTCACCATCTGGGACGAATGGGCCGACCCGAATGGCGACCTCGGCCCCGTCTATGGCGCCCAATGGCGCAACTGGAACAACGAGGGCATCGACCAGATTGCCGAGGTGGTGAAGAGCATCAAGGAGAACCCCAACAGCCGCAGGCATATCGTCACGGCATGGAATCCGAGCGTCTTACCCGACGAGCACGAGAAAGACTTCGCTGCCAACGTGGCTGCAGGCAAGGCGGCCCTCCCTCCCTGCCACGCTTTCTTCCAATTTTATGTGGCCGACGGCAAACTATCGTGCCAGCTCTACCAACGTAGCGCAGACGTGTTTCTCGGCGTACCGTTCAACATCGCCTCCTACGCCCTTCTCACTATGATGATGGCGCAAGTATGCAACCTAAAGCTAGGCGATTTTGTCCACACTTTTGGTGACGTTCACATCTACAACAACCACATCGAACAGGTGAAGCTGCAACTGACGAGATTTCCTCGCCCACTGCCTACCATGCATTTGAATCCTGAAATCAAAGACATCTTCGGGTTCAAGTATGAGGACTTCACCTTGGAGAACTATGACCCTTGGCCTGCAATCAAAGGAGAAGTATCGGTATAGTTTTTGAGACGCGATAAATCGCGCCTCTACAACAATTAAACAGTTCAACAAATCGAAGATTCAACGAAGTTAATCAATATTCCAACATAATGATCCTTTCCATCATCGTGGCCATGGCCGAAAACCGCGCTATCGGCAAAAACGGCGACCTCATCTGGCACAACTCCCGCGACTTGAAGCAATTCAAGAAGATTACTTCTGGACATACCGTTATCATGGGTTACAAGACCTATTTGTCGCTGCCTGGCCAGAAAGCCTTGCCTAACCGTCGAAACATCATCCTTTCCACACGACTCGACGAAGCGCCCGAAGGCTTCGAGGTGGTTTCGTCCATCGCGCAGGCTTTGGATGCGGTGAAAGACGAGGAAGAAGTGTTCATCATGGGCGGCGGAATGGTTTACGAGCAATTCCTCCCCTACGCCGACCGCCTCTACCTCACCCGCATCGGCAAGCGTTTTGAGGCCGACACCTATTTCCCCTACATCAATTTTGAGGAATGGGACTTGGTGGATTTGGAAGTGATTGACGATGACCCACAGGTTGACTATTCCTACCGGTTCGAGGTTTGGGAGCGATCGTTGAATTGTTGAACTGTTGATTTGTTGATCTGTTGTGAGCAACAGTTAAACAATTCAACAATCAACAACCAACAACATTCTACTTCTCAAAATGTTGATAGTCTTTTCCACTAAGCCAGTCACCGCCCCAACGGAAGCCATGCTGTCTGAATAATCGATAACACAGGTCGCCTTTTTCGATTTTGTAAGGGAAGACCTCACTCCTATTAATATAATACTCGCTCCCCTTAGGTTGAATGCGAGTCATCCCGTTTCTCACTTTGTAATAGGGATTGTATTTGGGGTTGATGTCGACAGCCATTCCAAAACTGTGCTTCGAAACCTTTCCACCCGCAGTAATATCGCGTTGGTTGAAGCATGAAGTATTGTTGTCGCGCATAGAGGCTTCGTCATCCCCGCCATAAAGGTCGATAAGGCGCATTTTCTCAATAGGATAGCCCGACCGATACAAGGTCTTGAAAATCTCCAACAAATCGGATGCTATGGCCGTATTGCAAACCATCTCTCCAATGATGGCGTTGCCATCAAGGTCACAATGTAACACTTTAAGATAGCTTAAATCATCCCAACATGCCCCCGTCTTTCCCTTATAAGAGCAGGCATTCATCCGCGCCATCACCTGCTCAGGAAGAGAAGACACCTTGAAAAACTGCTCATAACCAAACACTTTCAGGTAAGGCTTCGGAACCACATCGCCAGGCTTGAACTGAGGTTGAGCACAAGCAACTATGGAAAGCAGTAACCCTAACAGGGTCATATATATTGTGCGTTTCATCGGGTCGCAAAAATACATAAAAAACGGTTGTCCCATGACGAGACAACCGTTTTAGTAATTCCCTAAAGGAATTGATTCTTATCTGATGATAGTGACACGCTGTGTGTACTCACCATTGACGGTGGACACGCGCACCATGTAGACGCCAGTCTCAACATTCAAGAAGAGGTCGACCGACTCGCCTTGGCAGTTCATCTCATACACCTTCTGACCCACAATGTTGTAGACTTCAATGTGGTTGAGGCCAGCAGCTTCAACGGTGAAGCGGTTGGTGGTGGGATTCGGGAAGATGGAAACGCTACCAGGTTCCAGTTCTTCGACACCGTCAAATGAATACGGAGCGTGCAGATAGAACTGGTTGTGGTCATTAATCCAATAGGCAGGAGCTGAAGTGCAATCCAGATCGCCATAATAAGCGTAAAGTTTGTAGTAGTAGTCGCCTTCTTGGTTGACGGTGTTGTCAGTATAGCTTGTAGCGGAGGCACTCAGCAGTTTGATTCTCTCATACGTGCCCTCATCGCCGAACTTTCTGAACAGATAATAGCCAGAGAGGCCGTCGTGCGGCTCGGGCTTTTCCCATTTCAGCTTGATCTTGTAGCTGCTGCCCGTGTACTCGAAGTCGATGTTGGTAGGTGCATAGCAAGCACCAGCAGAAGCGCAAGACTCATTGGAATACTGACCATTCTCACCACCATCAAAGAGGTAACCTACATAATAGCAGTGGCCACCGTCCGGCACATTCTCGTCAACGAAGGAAGTGCCTTCAGGAATCAAACGATAAAGCATACCGTCACGATAAACGACATAGCCGTAACCTTCGCCTGCGACAGGATCCCAAGAAACCTTGATGTTGTTGGGGTTTTCATCATCAATGAGTGCCACTAAATTGGAAGGAACTGCATCACCAATGGAGTTGCCACAGCTGTTGTTACCCTCATAGAACACACCAGCAGGAAGGTCTTCCGAGCTGCCGCTATAGCTATAAACAGCGTTGTTCTGAGCATCCTTGATGGTGAAAGCCATCGTGAAGCTACCCGACTGAGTGGGAGCCGACCAGCCAAAGGAAACGTGACCCAAAGGCACATCAACCGGGATATTCTGGACAGCTGAAGTGGTGGTTGTCACTTGTAAAACATCAGTACCGGCAGCGTTGTAGACGTGAATCTTACCACCACGGAAACCAGTGAACGAGGCTTGTGTGATGCTGATTGTCCAACCGCAAGTAGGACCGAAGGGCACATTATTGAAGTAAGCAATCTTACCATGAGCATTATTGCAGACAGCATAGACCGAATACTTGAAAGAATCAAAGCGCGGAACACTATTGTCAGTGATGGTCATATTAGCGCCAGGAGTCACATTGTCCTGCGTGTAGATGACTTCACCATTACGGCAAACCACGATTTGATCAATGGTGGAAAGGTTGCTATTGTTCAAAGTCTTGGAAGGATTGGTCCAAGAAACTGTGGCTGACAAAACATTGTTGGCGGCAGGTGTCACATTAAGGTTGGAAGGAGCCTGAGCTGTGTTATTGTAAACCTCAGTGGGAACGAAGTTAAAGATAGCTCCATCCGACGAATTGTATTCAATCTGATCGAAATCAAAGTAATCGTCACCGCTGCCACTCCAGCCCCAGTTGTAGTGGAAAAAGCCGTTGTCATCGTAACCGTCACACACGAAAGCGTGACCGCCATCAGGACCTTGTCCCGAATAATAAACTGGCCAACCCATGTCGTGTGATTCCATCAACATCGCAGACCAAGCATCATAGTTATAACTGTCTCTGCTTCTATACACTGCCTGATTGGTATAGTCAAAGTATTGGGAAATACTTGAAGGAACATCTTGGGAAAAGGCACCACTACCATCAGGAGCATACATCATATTCACGGAAACACCGCAATGGTACATCAATGTGGCAACAGCTTCAATCTGCACTTGTGGAGAACTGGTATTGAGCTGCAAAGGCATATTCTCCCAGTCGTAATTGGTTTCACCAAAGTTGGCTGAAAGCCCAGGGAAAGAAGGATAACCTGGCCCTCCCGAATTGTAGGTATGAGAACCATTTCCTTTCAAAGGATGATTCCAATATTTCATCACTTGGCTCATGGCTGTGGCTACACAACCTGCATAGCAACGGCCATTAGGACCGCCAGCAGATTGGGGGCAATAATAGTTGTAAGGGTTGCCCTGATCCCATTTGGTTTGCACGAGATAGAATTTCTCGCGGCCACCATTGCGCGAAATCAGTTTACCCGAATTCATCACACTCTGCCATTCGGCAGCAACTGTAGGAGTAGCTTTGCCTGCAAGTCTTCCAGTACGACCGGCGATCAACTCGTTGAGCATGTATCCCAACTCGGGGTTGATGTTTTCAGCGTCAAAGCTGCGTTCTTCAGAATAGCCGATGATTGGACGGTAAAAGTCATCGGCTGAGACCATGACGAACCCGCCATTGCCGACATTGAACACATAGAAGCAAGCCTCGCCACGGTTTGAAGTGCCCGTGTAGACCAAGGTAAGGTCCTCCATTTGGCGTGACTGCTGGAAGTTGGCTTGGACAAATTGTTGTCCAACATACTTGGCTTGGCTCACATCGACCGGATGGGCTTGAACCATACCGATGCCCAAAACCAAGGCAAGCAGACTCATTAAATACTTTTTCATTGTAGTTGGATTTAATATTTTAAATTAGATTCTGTTTAAGCGTGCAAATATAGAGATTTTCCCGAAACATAATGCTTTGTTTGCACATATTGACAAAAAAACTCCATTTAATGAACGACGGCGACACGATGTGAAACCCATCCGTTACCCGTCATCACTTTGACAAGATAAATACCTTCATTCCAATCCGAAACATTGATATTCATAGAATTAGAATCACATTCCGATGCATAGACTAATTGTCCAAGCTGGTTGTAAACCGTCACGTGAGTCATGCCATCAGCTTCAATCTTCAAACTATGGTTGACGGGATTCGGGTAAAGGTTCATCTCAGGTTTTTCTGTTTCCTCAATATCGGTGGGTGAATAATACACTTTCAGATAGAACTTGTTAGGATCATCTTTGATGGAAGCTGGTGCCGAAGTACAATCAGTGGCGGAATAATAGGCGTAAAGGCGATAATAGTAATCGCCCTGTTGGTTGGCGGTATTATCGGTGAAATTGGTTGCCGATGCGCTGAGCAACTTGATTCGCTCATACGTGCCGTCTTCACCTTGTTTGCGGAACAGATAATAGCCCGACAATCCATCGCCAGGTTCTGGTTTATCCCATAGCAGCTTGATTTTATAGTTGTTGCCCACATATTCGTAATCGAAGTTAGTGGCTCCTTTGCAGTCACCCGCCGAAGCGCAGGTCTCGTTGGAATGGTCCGACTCGCCGCCATAATTCAGTGCGGTAACCGTGTAGCAATGTCCTACAGTGATGTTTTCATCAACAAAACTCAGTTCCGTTGTAAAACCATAGATTTGTTCATCCTTGTAAACAATATATCCATAGTCGGGAACAACGCCACCATTCTCCCATGTCAAGACGGCATCACTTTCACTCATTTCAGCCATCAGATGGTAAGGTGCCGTAGTCACCAATGCATTGCCACAACCATTATTGACGGCATAAAAAACACCCTCTTCCATACCAGAGGAGGCGCCTTGATAGGTGTATGCTGTATTGCCTTCTGAATCCTTGATAATCAAAGACATATTGCTTACATTATTACTCGGTGCTGTCCAGCCAAAGCACACGTTGCCTACTGGAACGGGAAAATTGAACGTAGATGGCACTGAACTGGTAATGGTGAAGCGATGGATTTCTTTTCCCGTAGCGCTATAAAGTGAAACATATCCCCCGTTCCAGCCCTGGAAGGCCGAACTCTGCATGATGATCTTCCATTCGCAGGTCGGGGCTACCAGCACTTTCTCCACTCTTGCAGATGCGCCATGTTGTCCGTTAATGATGGCATAAACAGCATAGTCGAAAACGTCAAAATAGGGAACACTTTCATCCACAAAACTCATTTCGGCGCCTGGGGTGACATTGTCTTCGGTAAAAATCACCTCCCCATTGCGAGCCACGACGATTTGGTCGATAACAGTCAGCGGCACGTTGGTCAATGTAATTGAAGGGTTCTTCCAACTGATGGAAGCCGTCAGTGTTCCATCGTTTGCGGGAACCACATTCATATCCGTGGGCGCATTGGCGGTGGCAGAATAAATCTCAGCAGGTACATAGTTGTAGATGATACTCTCACCATCAGCGTAGCCATGTTCATCGATATTGAACCAGCCGTCACTGCTGCCGCTCCAGCCCCAATTGAAATGCACCATATCGTTATCGTTGTAGCCATCGAGAACATAGGCATGACCGCCACCACGTTGTACCATAGGCCAATTCATATCAATTGAATTAATTACCAGTTGCATGTAACCCTCATGGGTATAGTTCTCGCGATATAGATTGTCCATCTGGTCGGTGTAAAAGAAGTAGGCAGGCATGGTTTGGCAAAGCTTACCAGTGACAGCACCACTACTCGTAGGACGATAATTCATATCCACGCTCACGCCGACATGGTAGATAAGTTGTGCCACCGCCTCAATTTGCTCTATGGGAGAGTTATTTGAAATGGCGTTGGGCATATTATCCCAGTCGTAGGTCGTTTCACCGAAATTGGCTGTCAGCGGGCCGTATTCCGGATGGTCTTCAGGGATATAGGTATAACTGCCCTGTCCCTGAATAGGATGGTTCCAGAACTTCATCAGCTGGGCTGCTGCTGTAGCCACACAGCCTGCATAACAATGCCCGCCGGGGCCGCCTTCGCCTTCAGGGCAGAAATAGTTGTAGGGATAGTTTTGGTTCCAGGTAGTCTGAACAAGGAACACATCTTCCCTACCCCCATGACGCGAGACAAGACGACCGTTTTTCTCAAGCATAGCCCAGTCAGCTGCCACTGCAACCGATGCAGCAGAGGCCATGGAAGCGCTCATCACACCTTGTCGTACGACTTCCAAGTATTCGGCCAAAGCGGGAGCCATGTCGTCAGGGTTGAATGCTCCTCTATCCGAATAACCGATGACAGGACGATAGTTGTCGTCAGCGGCAAGGATAATGAAGCCTGCGTCACCCACATTAAAGATATAATAGCAGGCCTCTCCCCTTTCGGAATAAGCGGTTTGAACCAAATTCAGTTGGTCACTCTGGCGGGTGAATTCGAAATTGGCCTTTGCAAAGGACTGTCCCAAGCGTTTTGCGGTCTCTTGGTCAACCGGGCGGGCCTGAAGCGCGACACATGTCAACGCCAGTACCAGCATAGTAAAGATGCGCTTTCTCATAGTAAATTGTCTTTCAAGTTTAAGCGGCAAATATAACAAAAAAGGAAACATGCGCGCATGTTTCCTTTTCATTTTGACTCGTTTTTTGGAAAAAAGCCATCAATGCATCACGGCAAAACGTTTGGTCACGGTGCCATTGGCAGCTTTGATGCTGATGGTGTAGACGCCAGAAGCCAAGTTAGATGTGTTGATGACCACGCCATCTTCGTTGCAATGCTGCATCAAAACGGTTTGACCCATGGTGTTGCAGATTGTGACCAGTTGCAGGCCATCGGCCGCAACACTCATGAAGGCATTGGCCGGGTTAGGATACACCTTGAAGCCTTCTTCGGCATCTTCGTTGACTGATGTCACTTCGATGTAGACATAATCAGTGTCATCATCGACCCAAGCGGGCGTCGACTCGCAATAGCTGCGGAAGGCCGTCACCTTGTAATAGTACCCACCGGCATCAGTAATGTCGAAATACTCGCGCAATGTCTTATCAACTGTTGCTATTTCAGCATATTCTACGCCATCCTCACTACGGTAGACTTTGAAAGACTGAGGCTCGCCCTCATAGTCCCAAGTGAGCAGTGTGCCAAAGCCTTCGTTGGTCCACTGGTAGTCGCCGTGGAAATTGGTAGGAGGCAGACAGCCACCGCAATCATTGTCGCCCGTATAAAGCGTGGCAGGCACTTGGTTCGAGTTGCCCGTGAAGGTATAGACCGTGCTGTTGGACGAGTTCTTTATGTTGATGGTTAAGCTTTGGACAGCCGTTGATGGAGCCACCCAGCTGAAAGTGACATTGCCTTCGGGCATAACAATTTGCTGGCTGATAGGCGATGAAGAAGTCATCGTGATCTCCTCAATAAGCGTGTTGAACGAATTCTTCACTTGAATCTTGCCACCATTCCAGCCTTGGAAATTAGTGGTTTGACCAACCACTTTCCAAGTACAGGTGGGACCATATTGGTACTTAAACTCTGTAAAACGACCTTTAACATTATTGGAAAGGAAGTACAAGGTATAGGTGTAGCAATCGTAATCAGGAACATTGTCTTCGAAATACATGACCTCACCAGGAGTCAAATTGCTTTGGGTGAAAATCTGCTCTTCATTACGGAGCAACACCACTTGATCAATGTTCTCCAAAGCACTGCCGTCCAAAGACATGGTGGGGTTGGTCCAGCTGACGATACCCGTCTTGGAATGGGCGTTTTCTGACGAGACACTGAGGTCTTCAACAGCAGGAATCAATTCGTTGTAAACATAGTCGGGGATGTAATCGAAGATGGCGGCCTGACCTTGGTTGAAGCTACCATTCCAGCCGGTGTTCAGTGCGTCGATAGCGAAATAGTTATTTAACGAGCCGCTCCAGCCCCAGTTGAAATAGAACTTACGGTCGCTCTCACGATAGCCACAGCATGCAAAAGCATGTCCGCCTGAATCGTCACTTCCTGAATAATACATCGGGAAGCCTTCTTTCAAGCTGGCAATCAACATCTCCTCCCAATCGTATTTGGTATAAAGATCACGGTCTTTACGACTGGCTTTGTCGGTGTAACGGAAATAGTTGGCAATCGCAGGAGGAACATCTTGTGAATAGGCACCCGAAGAGCCTCCACCATACATCATATCGACCGAAACACCACAATGATACATCAGCGTAGCAACAGCTTGGTAATTGGAGCTATTGCAGGAGTTGGGCATATTGGCCCAGTCGTATGTCGTGGCACCGAAATCGACCGTCTGCATAGGATAACCTTCAGGCGTATAGCTGTGCTCGCCATTGCCTTGGATAGGCCAATTCCAGTACTTCATCACCATCGACATGGCCGTAGCCACACAACCGGCATAGGCATGACCGCCAGGACCACCATGACCGGTTGGGCAATAGGCGTTGTAAGGGCTGTCCTGGTTCCAGAGGGTGGTCAACAAGGGGGCAACGTCGCCACGGGTGCTGCGGTTGTCGTTCTCGAAGCCGTCCTTTGCCACATGCATCCATTCGGAAGCCACCTCCATCTCAGGCTCAAAGTTGTTGGCCTGAGCGTAGGCAATCTGACGTGCATAGAAACCCAGGTAATAGGCGAAGCCGTCAGGCATGTTGTTCGGGTCTACGCTCTCCTCGTCTGAGTAAGCCAGGATGGGACGTGCCACATCGTCAGCCGAAACGAGGACGAAACCGTTGTCGAAATTGAAGACATAGACAGCAGGATTGCCACTCTCGGTCATCTCAGTATAGGCCAAATTGAGCTCGGAGACCTGTCTGGCAGAGTGGCTCTGCACATACTTCATGCCCAAATGACGGGCTTGCTCCACGTCGACGGGCGAAGCGATGAGTTGGCTAACGAACAGCGCCAAGCTCATCATCAGAAATAAAGTTTTTCTCATTGGTTTAATTACTTTTAGATTATTGATTTTAAATTATTTACATCTTAATAACACGCTGCATCGACGTACCATTGGCCGTGCTCACCTTAATAAGGTAGATGCCTTCTTGCAGTTGGCTCATGTCGATGGTAGCTTGACCGTCTTCAACAGTCATTTGCATCACGCACTGGCCTAAGAGGTCAAAAACGCTTATCGAAGTCATCTTTTCAGCCTCGATGCTCAGTTGGCCCGATGTGGGATTGGGATAGAGTTTGACTAAATTCGCCATCTCATTGACAGACAAGCTGGTAAACCTCACAAAATCCTTTCCGTCAATAGACAATGCGAAATCGGATTCACATTCAGGATAAACCGCTTTCACTTGGAAGATGATGTCCGTACCATCAACAGAGTAACCTGATTCATACACCATCTCGGTCAAGTCTGTCAAAATGGTTGTATCATTTCGTATCAAATCATAAATGTACAAAGTGTAGGAGTCGGGAACGCGGTCTTCGGGAGATTGCCACTCAACATGAATGGCAGTGGAAAAGCCTAATGCAGGTCTTTCGTCGCATAACAGATTCGTCGGTGCCGAGCAAGGCAAAACAGGTGGTTCGGGCGCATCGGGCATGGTAACACAAGCCTCGTTGGAGCCCTCTTCAGATTCTGAACCATGGGCAATAATTTGATAGCAGTATGTCTCGCCTAAGGCCAAATCCTCGTCATCAAACGTCATCTCTGTAGTCTCGCCAATCTTCACGCCGTTGCGCATGATATCGTACGAGGAAGCTTGATAGGCAGGTTTCCAGCTCAAACTGACCATCGTGCTATCTTCATTTAAGAAGGCTTGCAAGTCCTTAGGCGCGTTCGACCAATCCACCGAGATGAAGAACTTATCGGCATCAAAGAGGTCATTGGCGTAGGCAGAGTTGCAATCAGTGTCACGATAGTAAGCGGTCACAACATACTGATAAGGCACGCCTGAAGACACGCTGGTATCCTTGCAGTTGGTCGTATTTGCCCCCACATTCTTGATACGCTTATAAGGCGTGTCTTCCGTCTTGCGGTAGACGACATAACCTGTCACGTTCTCGTTTTCAGGTGCTGTCCAAAACAGTTGCACTTTGGTACCATTGAAATATTCGAAATACAAGTCTTGGGGAGGTTCGCATCCCGTTCCTGAAGTGACACAATATTCATTGGAATTGGCCGTCTCACCTCCACTGCACAAAGCCGTGATATAGTAGCAGTGTCCTCCGATGTCAGTATTCTCATCGACATAACTCGTTTCGTGCGCCATATTGAAGAGGAAGCCATCGCGATAGATGTTATAACCGAATTCAGGAGTATGATCAGAGTCCCAAGTAAGGATAATGTTTCTGTCATTATCGGGGTCAACGGTAGCCTTCAGGTTATAAGGAGCCTCGCATGTGTTCTCATTACCACAAGTGTTATTCAATGTGCGCAAGAGGCCTGCTTCCAAGCCCGATGAGGGGCCTTCGTATTGGTAAACAATCTGGTTTTCAGCATCTCTAATCTTAAACGAGAGGTTTGAGACAGGAGAATTCGGCTCCACCCAATAGAGGTTGTTGTTGCCCAAAGCCATTTGGAAGACTTGCATCTGTGCGCTTGAAGTGGTGGTAGTCAAAAAGTCGATGTATGACCCTGCCGCATTCTGCACAGTGATGCCACCGCCGTCCCAACCTTGGAAGCTAGCCGAGGTCATGATGACTTTCCAGTCGCAATAAGGGCCGAAGACAGCCTTGGCATGGGTGGTACGACCGTAATTGTTACCATTGACAGCCAAAACCGTGTATTCAAACTGGTCGAAGAACGGCACTTCGTCGTCGCAGGTCATGGCCTCTCCAGGAGTAACATTGGTAATTTCCTTAACAATAAAGCCATTGCGTTTGACAAGAATCTTGTCGATGCCTGCCAAAGGCTCACCAGCCTCAGTCTCAGTGGGGTTAGTCCAACTGAGATGGGCAACGCGTGACACATCGCTGTCGATGCTTACGCTAAGATTTCCAGGAGCCTGAGGCATCTGGTTGTAAACATAATCGGGAACGAAGTCGTAGACAATGGCTTGGCTACCCGTATAGTCGAAGTGTTCGCCATCGATGAGGATAAAGCCATTGCTTGCGCCTCCCCAGCCCCAGTTGAAATGGAAGAAATCGTCGGCATCGTAGCCATCACAAACAAATGCATGGCCTCCTTCCGGGCTCTGGCCTGAATAATACAATGGAATATGTTGGTCGATATAGGTCTTCAACAAGGCAATCCAGTCATTATAGGAGCCACTTCTGCTGTAATGTGTAGCGTGTTCGGAATAGGAGAAATAATTGTTGATGGCGACAGGCACATCCCCTGAAAAGGCACCGCTGCCATCGGGCTCATAATTCATATTGACCGACACGCCGCAATGCCACATCAATGTGGCGACAGCCTGTCTCTGTTCGGGCGTACCAGCACCGTTACCATAAAAATCAATCATATTATCCCATTCATAGGTAGTCTCTCCAAAGTTGGCGCTCAAGGTCTGACCGTTCCATTGGTAGGAGTGTTCGCCCGTGCCTTGCAAAGGCCATTCCCAATATTTCATCAACTGGGCCATAGCTGTAGCCACGCAACCCGTGGGGCAGCCAGCAGGCACATACATGTTGTAAGGAGCATCTTGGTTCCAGCGTTGTTGCACCAGCGGCTCAACCACAACCTGACCTCTCTCAGGATGCAACATGCCGTAGTCTTCCAGGTTCTTCCAGCGGCAAAGGACATCACTCGCGACAGGTTGGTTCAGTTGGATGCACTTCTCAATGTCGTTCGACAGTTCACCCAACATGTAACGCAAGCCATCGGGAGCAGTCTCAAAGTCAAAACTGCCTTGGCAGGAATAACCGAGGATGGGAGAATAGCAGTCGTCAGCAGCCACGATGACGAAGCCACCGTCGAAGTTGAAAACGTAGGCCGTGGCCACACCATTGCTGGCGCGATAAGTGTAGGCCAATTCAAGGTCATTCACCGCGTTTTTGGCGAACATGGCCTTGTGTTGGATGAAATTCAGTCCCAAGCGTTGTGCCTTACCCACCTCAACGGGCTTGGCTTGTAGGGAAAAGATGCCCAATATCAGGGCAAGAATGACGAGTAGATTTCTTCTCATAGTCTATGATTTTTGTGAATTAATGCATTTTAAAGCGGCAAATATAAACATTTTCAAGTTTTCTGCTCTTTTTTCTTTGCCGCAGGGAACAAAATATTGTTCAAAATGAGCCGATAGCCCGGCGAATTGGGGTACATGTCGAGTTCGGTGGGCGGGTCGCCAACGATATGTTGGTAGTCCTCAGGGTCGTGGCCACCAAGGAAGGTCCAAAAGCCGTTGCCGAAGTTACCATGGATGTAACGGTCCTCGTTCAAGGCGGCATTGTCGCCCAAAACTACAACCGATGGCTTCACATAGTTCTTGTTGAAAGCCGTGGTCTGCCCCATAAACCCTTTTACGAGACGCTCATGACATTGGGTAAGCATGGTCGGCACCGGGTCCCATTTGGCTGAAAAATCGAAAAGCAGGAAATAGTCGTTTTGTTCTTTCACTTTCTGCATCCGGTCTTGGGTGACGTCGATGTTGGAGATTTCGTATTCCTGTGGGTTGACCGAAACCGAGAAGTCGGTGAAAGCGAAGCAGTTGTCGTAATTGAGCCGTTGCGGGTCGCCGTTGCGAATGGGGTCGCCGTCGAACATATAGTCGCAGATGTCGAGGCCGTCAGCAGCCAGAGCCACATCAAAGCTGTCGGGGGCCGAGCACATGGAAAACATGTAACCGCCACCTGCCACAAACTCACGGATTTTCTTCACTACTGCAAGCTTCAACTGAGAAACCTTGCTGAAACCCCAGCGTTGCGCCGTGGCTTCCTGCATCCGCACATCCTCTTGATACCAAGGGTAGTTACGGTAGCGTGCCCAGAACTTGCCATATTGTCCCGTGAAGTCCTCGTGGTGTAGGTGGAGCCAGTCATAGGTGGGCAACACGCCTTGCAGCACTTCGTCGTCGTAGACCACATCGTATGGAATCTCGGCATAGGTCAGCACGAGGGTGACGGCATCGTCCCAAGGCAGGTTGTTTTTGGGCGCATAGACTGCTATGCGGGGCACCTTTTGGAGTTTCATCTCGTCCATGTTGACGCCTGGGTCTGCGATTTCGGCAAGGATAGCGTCGGCTTGTGCATCAGCGATGACATTATACGACACGTTGCGCATCTTGCACTCGCGCTCAAACATCTCGTGGTAAGGAATCAGGTAACTTCCTCCCCTATAGTTGAGCAGCCAGCTGATCTCCACCTCGCGTTGCAGCACCCAATAGGCCACTCCGTAGGCTTTCAGGTGGTTGGTCTGGGTGTTGTCCATGGGAATGAGTAGATAGGCGGCCTTTGCGGGCATCGCCAAAACCAAAAGCAGAAGGATAAGACATATTTTGCGCATGGCGGGATAATCCTAATAATATAGGGCGCAAAAATAAGAAAAAAGTGGGATTTTCGTCCCACTTTTAAAACATTCATTAAACAATATGTATTATTGCGCAAAAGTTGTCCATGTTGGTTGACTAACTTCTACATATCCTCTATGGACAGGCCTTGAAGCGAGAGTTGGAATCGTCCGAATTCAGACGGCAAAACCTTGACTTTTTCCCCAAGCTCAACAAGGCTGATTTTTCGAGGATTACGCTTGATTTCGGCCACAACGCCTGTGTGGTTGAACTCATTCAAGGCTATCATGTCAATCTCGTTGTCACCTTTGCGATCCCACCAATTGCCTACTATCGTGCATTGTCCCGACTCCATCGCTTTGGTTTGGAAATACTGCTCTAAAGTCCTACCAGAGAATTGATCATAGCCCTGCCCCATGTTTTGGCGAAGTGCCGTCATCTGCTGACGTTCAATAAGCGACTGATAAGGCCAGATGAATCTGAACCAGAATCTCAAGAATTGGTCAGATATTTCATAAGCCGTAGTTTTGCTGTTTGGCTTGGACAATAGAGGCTTCAGTCGCGTCACGATGCGATAATTTTTCTCCAAGTTTTGAAGATATACGCCCATATCCTTCTGCATGGCTCCGTCAATTTCACTACGTTTTGTCAAACCACATGCAATCAGCTGAAGTACAGAAAAATAAGTATTACTCTCGTCTCCGAACTCTTGGTTCATCAAATCGCGTCCTTCTGAAAGAAAATATGAATCGGGACGGCAAATATAATTGAGCATTTTTTCCTTGGTATAGCATTGTGCATCCATCAGAAGCTCTACATATTTAGCCACGCCTCCGGTAATCATGTATAGGCACAACAGGTCTTCGTTCTTATAATTAGGGCAATGGTCTTGGAAAATTTGTTTCAAGACGTCAATCCTGAATGGTAGAAGCGTATATTTTGAGGTAGGCCTGCCATATAGCGGTTCGTTCTCGTCCTCGAAAATGCGTTTCATCAACGACTGTATGCTGCCTGACGCGACCAGATGGAGGTGTGAATCGCGATGATAGCGATCCCAGAGGTCTTGAATTTCGCTAAAAATAGCAGGATTCACCTTATACAAGTTCTGGAACTCGTCGAAAAACACTGTGAAGTGCCTGTCAACAGAGGTTTTCATGATGATTTCGAACAGGTCGCGGAAGTGTGCGATTTGCCCAAAAACTTGAATACCCAACTGTTCTTCGATAGCCCTCTGAAACTTCTGGCACAAAACGGCTTCACCATCTTTTGAGACAAACAGGTAGGCGACATCCTTGCCTTCGAGGGCTTTGGTAATCAACGAAGTCTTTCCAACACGTCGACGGCCTGTCAGAACAGTAAAGACCGCTGAACGTTCGGCTTGTCGTTCGTTCAAGACAAGCATTTCCAATTCTGTTTCCCTGTCGTAAAACTTCATAATATTAATCGTTATTTATATTAATTGTCATTTATATTTCACGGTGCAAAGATAGGAATTGTTTTCAATAATACAAATTTACGTGACTTTTTTATCATCCGCAGGTTCAAATAGCAAGTGCAAAAATAGCGGAAATTTAGATGCAAAGTTGAAAGAACCTGTTTTTAGGGGAGTTGAAGTTTAGTTTTTCTCTTGGTCTTTTGTTGATTTTATATTGGATTTGCTTGACAGAGTCATTCG
>JAFWRA010000063.1 GCA_017508895.1 Bacteroidales bacterium | reverse complement strand
CGGGTTTTGTTGTTGGTGGGACGTACTGGACTCGAACCAGTGACCTCTGCCGTGTGAAGGCAGCGCTCTAAACCAACTGGGCTAACGTCCCTCCCGTTGATAGAAAAGACGCTTTGCAGCGTCTTTGTGTGGGGCGAACAAGGATCGAACTTGTGACCTCATGCCTGTCAAGCATGCGCTCTAAACCAACTGAGCTACCGTCCCATTTGCGGCTGCAAAAATACGGCTTTTTCCCAAACCGACAAGAAAAATTCTTTCTTTTTTTGAAAAAATTATATCTTTGTGCAATCAAATCTATTTGTTATGAAGTTTAAATACCTATTAGTCAGCTTGTTCCTTGTTTTTGGAACGCTTTCGGCTACGGCCCAAGAGAAGAAAAACTTTGATTTGGAAGACCTGTACATGCGCCCGACGTTCTATGCCAAGAGCGTCCGTGGCATGAATTCGATGAAGGATGGCAAGACTTATGCCAACTTTGAGAAAGGCCAACTCAACATCTACAACTACAAGACAGGAAAACTTGAGAAGACACTGTTCGGCATCGCTGACCTTACCCAGCATCCCGACTCATTGCCTATCGGGTTGCAAGACTATGAGCTGAGTGCCAATGAAGATAAGATGTTGTGCGCTACCGAAATGGAGAGCATCTATCGCCATTCGTATCACGCAACCTATTATGTCTACGATTTCAACACGAAGACCTTGCAACCGCTTTCGGAGAACGGCAAACAACGTCTCGCCACGTTCTCACCCGATGCTACCAAGGTTGCCTTTATGCGCGACAATAACCTGTTTATCAAGGACTTGAAGACAGGGGGGGAGAAGCAGTTCACCAAAGATGGCCTTTACAACCATATCATCAATGGTGCCCCCGACTGGGTCTACGAGGAGGAATTCAGCTTCTCGCAGGGCTTCTACTGGTCACCCGACAGCAAGAAGATTGCTTACATGAAGTTTGACGAGAGCAAGGTGCGTGAGTTCCAGATGGAGGAGTTTGAAGGCCTCTATCCCGACTGGTACAGCTTCAAGTATCCCAAGGCAGGTGAAGACAATTCCATTGTTGAGATCTATGTGTACGACCTCGAAAGCGGCAAGACGGTGAAGATGGACACGGGCAAGGAAACCGACATCTATCTGCCTCGCATCGCTTGGACGAAGGATGCCAATGTGTTGGCCATCCAACGCCTCAACCGCCATCAGAATCATCTTGAAATCCTTGCTGCCGATGCCACCACGGGCAAGAGCCGTGTGTTCTACGATGAGACCAACGAATACTATATCGACATCACCGATGACTGGCATTTCCTTGAGGATGGCAAGCGTTTCCTCATGACATCAGAGAGAAGTGGCTACAACCACATCTATCTTTGCAACCTTGATGGTACGGAGGCAAAACAACTCACCAACGGCCCTTGGGACGTGACCAGTGTTTATGGCTTCGACGGCAAGGAAGTCTATTTCCAAGCTGCAAAGAATACGCCTGTTGACCGCCAGATTTATGCTGTCAACCTGAAAGGCAAGATGCGCGAAGTGATAGGTCGCGAAGGCACCAACCAAGCCACTTTCAGCAACGACTTCAGCTACCTTATTAATATAAACAGCACCATCAACCAGCCGCGCCAATTTGAACTTTACACTAATAAAGGTAAACTGGTGCGTGTACTTGAGGACAACCATGAGTTTGCCGAGAAGCTGAAGACCTTCAACCTTGGTGAGAAGAAACTTATGAAGATTAGTGACCCAGCATTCACTTTGCCTGATGGCACTCAAGTCGATGTGGACGCTTGGCAAATCCTGCCTCCCGACTTTGACCCCAACAAGAAATACCCCGTGTTGATTTATGTGTACGGTGGTCCCGGCCATCAGACGGTGAACAATTCGTGGGCCAACAGTGACTATTGGTGGATGCAACTGCTTGCGCAACATGGCATCATCAGCGTGTCCATCAACAACCGTGGTAGCGGTGCTCAGGGTGAGGCCTTCAAGAAGATGACCTACCTGCAATTAGGCAAGTACGAAACTGAGGACATGATCACCCTCGCCAAGTACATGGCCAAGCAACCCTATGTGGATGGAAGCAGAATTGGCATCTACGGTTGGAGCTACGGCGGTTTCATGGCCGCCAACGGCATCACCAAGGGCGCCGACGTCATCAGCACGGCAGTGTCAGTGGCTCCCGTGACCAACTGGCGCTATTATGACAATGTCTACACTGAGCGTTTCATGCGTACGCCGCAAGAGAATCCCGATGGTTACGACCTTAATTCACCCGTGCATAACACGGCTTTAATTAAAGGCAACTACCTGCTCTGCCATGGTAGCGGCGACGACAACGTCCACTACCAAAACGCGATGGAGCTCATCAAGGCCATGATTTCGAACGGCAAGCAGTTCGACCTGATGATCTATCCCAATAAGAACCACGGCATCTACGGCGGCTACGAATACGGCGACGGTGAGTGCCGGATGCATCTCTTCAACAAGATCGACAACTTCTTGTTTGAGCATCTTTTGGGAGAGTAAAGTATTTAGCGTTTAGGGACTACAAAAAACGAGAGCGGCACATCACACGCCGCTCTCGTTTCATTTAATTCGAAAACCCTTATTAAAAGGTGATGCCAATACCCACGAAGAATCCTTTGGTCTTCGTCGTGGTTTGGTCGTGTTTGTCGACGTCGAGCAGCCCCAGACGATAGCCACCAAACAGGTTGAGGCTGTTGAACATCACATCGGCGCCAAACACAGCATAAAGGTTGAAGCGTTTCATGTTTCCGTTATCTCCATACCAGTTGTAACTGCTTTCGCCAACGATGGGGTCAGAACTTTTTGTGACGCCAGCGATACCGAAGCTCGCCATTGGACCGACAACGGGGGCAACGGACAGGGCGGGGGTGAGGTCAAAATTGTAGTTGAACAAAAATGGGACATCAATTAGGACTTGGGTGTTTTTGACTTTACCCGTCAAGCCCAGTACAGTGTTTTCATAGTTTTTTTTGTTTATACGGAACTGGGCACCGGCAGCAACACGCAAGCCTTTGTAGAGGCCGAAGTTGTGATTAAAGCCGATCGAAAAGCCTTGGTAGTCGGTTTTGCTGTCGTTGTTGAAGTGAGCGACAAACGTCTCTGGGGCGTAAGTGGCGTAGATGGAGGTTTGTGCCTGCACATTTCCGGCAACGAACATTGCGGCGATAAGCGCCATGATTGCGAATGCTTTCTTCATTTTGAAACGATTTTTATTAACTGTAATCAAGATGGTGTATTGTTTGTTTATCGTTTGCAAAAATAGAAAAAAACTACGACCTATGTTTTAAAGATTGTGTTTTAAGACAATTCAGTTTTCCAAACAAAAGCAAAGTGTTGTAAATACATTTTTTCTATTTTTGCACATGAAATGAGATTAAAATACTAGTTATATGAAAAACTTGAAATTGACCTTGGCCCTTGCTACCGTGACGCTGGTCGTTGTTTCATGTGGCCCGAAGAAAACTACTCAACAAGTGGAAGTAGACAAAGCTGTGCCTAAGATGTTGGTACTTTATTATTCCCAAACTGGCAATACCAAAGCCTTGGCAACAAAAATTGCGACAAGCCTCGGTGCAGACATTGAAGAGATTGTGCCTGTTCAACTATATGACGGTGATTTCCAGGCCACGATTGAGCGTGGCAAGAAAGAACTCGACGAGGGTGCCTATCCTGAGATTCAACCCGTCAAAGCCGACTTGAACAAATATGATGTTGTCTTCCTCGGCTATCCCGTTTGGTTCGGTACCTATGCTCCGCCTATCTTCACATGGCTGAACCAAGTGGACTTGAGTGGCAAAAAGGTGGTGCCGTTCTGCACCTTCGGCAGTGGCGGATTGGAATCCAGCACAAAGGATTTGGCCGAGGCTGAACCTAATGCGGAAATCCTTTGTGGTTATGGTGTCCGAGCCGCTCGTATGGATGCTATGCCAAAGGAGATTGAGCAATTCCTGAAGGCAGGCGGTTTCATTGAAGGAGAATTTACCAAGTTGGAGGAATTCCCCGAACAGCATCCCGTGAGTGAAGAGGAGTCGGCCATTTTCGATGCCGCTGTTGACGGCTATCCGATGATTCATGCCAAAGCCTCGGCTGTTGCTTCGCGCAGCATCCATGACGGCATCGAGTATATGTTTACCGCCGTCGACCTTCCTCGTGAGGATCGTCCCGATATGCCTCCTGCGGGAGAGATGACGGTATATGTGAAAGTGGTAAACGGAGCGACTCCAGAGTTCACCAAAGTAATTAGATAATACTGCTATTATGACAAATAAGATACTTGTTTTTATACTTGCCCTGCTAATGACGGCAGGCCTATGCCAAGCGCAGGAAGAATTGCCCGCCTTTCCTGCTGACCGCCCTGGTTATACTTGGGGCGCCGAGGTGCTCCCTTTGCATAAAGTCTCTTGGGAGAACGGCATCGGATATGAGTCGACCCCCGACGGAGCGCACACAATGACGCTGAACACTACCATCGTGAGATACGGCATTTTCCAAAATATGGAGCTGCGTGTGGGAACGGATTTCCTCTTGTCCAATGACGGTCAAGCCAAAGAACCCACTTTTGGCGTCGCGCCACTCACCATCGGGACAAAACTTAAGGTCTACGAAAGCACCAACTGGCTTCCTTCCATCGGTCTTTTGGCTGAGTTCAAATCCCCGCACATTGGCTCAAAAGAACAGCTTCCGTCGCATCTTGCCCCTTCGATGTATGTCCTGTTCGAGCATAGTATAAATTGGTTCAATTTGTGTTATAATGTTGGCCTGAAATGGGACGGAGAAACGGCTACACCCCAAACTTTCTTGGCTTTGTCGTTGGGATTCGACATCACGGATAATGTTGCCACTTTTATTGAGTCCTACAACTATCTTCATCCCATCGAAGCCAACCAGCACATGACTGAGTTTGGCGTGACATGGATGGTCACTCGACGACTGCAATTGGATATCGAGTGTGACCTTGACTTTCAACATTTCGGGAAGTATTATGCCATCGGAGGTGGTGTGGCCTGGATGATAAATTAGGTTCTGTAGGTTCGTTTGTTTGCCCTTGTTGAAAATGAATGGACTTTTTCCATACTTTTGCGCTTGAATAATACGTAAAACACAAAAAAAGCCATTGTGACTTTTTTGAGTACATGAGAAAAACAAAAATACTGGGATGATGGAAAAACAAAGCAATCTTGAGAAACTTGCGGGATATCTAATATTTCTTGGAATCCTTGCCATTGTGTGCGTGGTGTGCTGGTATTTCCGCAGCGTGCTGGTATATGTGATTTTGGCTTTTGTTGTGTCGCTTATCAGCCAACCGCTGACGCACCTGTTGCGCAAAATTCGCATCAAAGGGAAAAGTGCACCTGATTGGCTTTTGGCCATTTTATCCATTTCCATAGTAATGGCCGGCCTCATTCTAGTCATAACGCAGATGATCCCAGTGGTAACCAACATCATCAAGGAAGCCTCGGTGTTCAAAGACATGAGCCTCTTTGACAATAACGTATCCGATTACGTCAATGCTTGGGTCGTGGGTCTGATACCCAGTCTGGGAGAGGATTACGACGCCGTCAGCGTGTTGTTCGACTATATGAAAGGGGTTTCTTCTGAATTCTCCATCACAGGCATCCTTGGCTCGGTAGCTTCCGTCGTGATCGACTTGGCCGTTGGCCTTTTTGCGGTGGTGTTCATCTCTTTCTTCTTCGTCAAGGACGAGAAGTTGTTCTCCAAGATCGTGGCAGCCTTGGTCCCTGATCGCATTGAAGCCTCGGTGACGGAGGCTCTTTTAGACGTTGAGCACCTGCTATCCCGTTACTTCGTCGGTCTTCTTTTGGAAATGATGGGCGTGGCGCTCCTCAATTTCATAGGCTTGTGGCTTATTGCCCGTATTGGCTTCACCTATGCTTTAGGTATCGGATTCATTGCCGGCATACTCAATATTATCCCGTATGTGGGTCCTATCATTGGGGAAGTGTTGGGCGCGTTGTTGTGTATGGTGCTCAAATACGGTGCTGGCGTTGGCTTGGATGTCAACATCTGGTTCTTCGCCCTCATTGTGTTGGCCATCATGCTTAGCGTGCAACTTGTCGACAACTTTGTCCTTCAGCCGCTCATCTATTCCACCAGCATTCAGGCGTCGCCGTTGGAGATTTTCATCGTGATGCTCATGGCTAGTCAATTAGGGGGCATCTTGGGCATGTTGGCTGCCATTCCAGCCTACACGGTCATTCGTGTCTTTGCAGGCCGGTTCTTCTATGATAAAAAGCTTGTCAGGCGCCTGATGCCCGACTTGGAAAAAGTAGTCAAATCTAATTAAATAAACACCTGTGAAATCGAGTTCGTTTTTTGCATTGTTGACAGGCATGGTCGTGAAAAAACAGCTTATTGTCGTCTTATTGTTTGCCGCGTTGACGGCTCATGGCCAGGAGGTCACCTTTTGGCATAAGGTAAACCATATGTTTACTAAACCTGCCGATGTTGACACTATGGTCGTCTTTCAACCGAAAGCTGGCTTTTCTTTAGGCCTGTTTACCACAGGACAAAAAGCTGGTTTTGACGTGGATGTCAATTACATGATAGATTTCGCTAACAATGAAAGGATGGCAGGCTTGTCGCAATATAGTCTCTCTGAAAACCTCTGCAAGAAGATAGGTCTTGAAGTGGGCTATGGCAAAGTATCCTTAGGTTACAGCTTGGAAGTGGGGCCTCGAAGTGCTTGGAAAAAGAGTGCCTTTGGCTTGGGCATCATAGGTAAGTCATGGGGCACGAAGTTCAATTATTCCAAAATCACCAATCCTTTCATTTCTTCGTTGACCGTTGGACAAGAAGGTGCTGAGGGCTACTTTCACGACGAAATCATCACCAAAGAGGCTGCCGTTTTGAAAAACTTTACCATTGACGGCTACTACGTTTTCAACAACAAGCGTTTCGCCTATCCTGCCGCCTATAAGATGGGTCTCATACAACGCCATACGGCAGGTTCCTGGATGCTGACGGCACGCTATATGCAAGGCAGCCTATACAACTCTCCCGAGGCCTCATGGGATACCTACAACATGCTGGACTGTTTCTCAACCATGCAAGCCTCAATAGGCGGCGGCTATTCGGTCAATTTCGTTCTTTGGCATAAAGACCCCATTGGATCTCGTGACCAAGGCCTACGCAACCTTACCCTAAACTTGACAGCCATGCCCGTGATTACCTTAGTCAATTACCTGAAAACCAAATCGTATGAATATGGCTATGATGAGGAGACCAGTGAGGTGTACAGTACTGGTGAAAAGGTTTCAAAGATTTGGTGTTACCCCATGCCCAACTATATCGGCAGTGCTGCTGTTGGCTTAACCATGTGGCGCTTCTTTTTCTCCACCCAGTTTACGTACAACAGGTTCTATTTCCGTAGTCGTGATGCCTTCGATGTCAGCCAGTTCGACCTTCCTGACTATGTGGATGACATCAGCTTCCGTGGCATTTTCCACGACTGGATGCTGAAAGGGATTCTGATTTACCGGTTTTGAGAAAAAACGAATCATCCCATCGTAACTTTGCAACCCAGTTGCAAAAGTTTTGCCGCATTTTTGCAGCCGAATTCAAAAGGAACAATAAAACTGTAAAAATATGGCACATAATCATCATCACGAACAAGAATGCTGCTCACAAGAGCATCATCATGAACATCACGACCACGAGGGTTGTGAACATGCACATCACCACCATCATGACCACGAAGGTGGTTTGAAACAACAAATCATCAAGATTGCCGCCACGGTGGTTCTGTTGGTTGGCGCAATCATCATCGAGAAACGCTATGACTTGCCCACATGGCAGGTGCTTCTCATCTATCTGATACCTTACCTGCTCATCGGATTCGACACACTCAAGGAAGCCGTAGAGGGTTTGGCACATGGTGAAGCATTTAACGAACATTTCCTCATGTCGGTGGCCACCATCGGCGCGCTTTGTATTGGCTTCCTCCCAGGGGCAGAGACACAGTTTCCGGAAGCGGTTTTCGTCATGCTGTTTTTCCAAATCGGTGAGCTTTTCGAAGCCTATGCCGAGGGCAAGAGCCGTGACAGCATTGCTCACTTGATGGACATTAGGCCAGATGTGGCCAATGTTGAACGCAATGGACAATTGGAAAGCGTCAATCCAGAGAAAGTGGAAGTGGGGGAGACCATTGTCATTAAACCAGGCGAGAAAGTGCCGTTGGATGGAGTGATTCTTGAAGGAGCGACAGCCTTGAACACGATTGCCCTGACTGGCGAAAGCCTCCCGCGTGAGGTAGCCGAAGGCGATGAGGTCGTCTCGGGCTGCGTCAATCTTTCTGGCCTCATCAAAGTGCGTACTACCAAGAGTTTTGGTGAGAGCACGGTTTCAAAGATTATCAACCTCGTGGAGAATGCTACCGAAAACAAGTCGAGGAGCGAGACCTTCATCACCCGATTTGCCCGCGTCTATACACCTGTCGTGGTCTTCGCTGCTTTGGCTTTGGCCTTGCTGCCCCCGTTGTTCTCTGGCGATTTCACGGGTACTTTTGCAACATGGTTGTATCGCGCCTTGATGTTTCTTGTGGTCTCTTGCCCTTGCGCCTTGGTTATCAGCGTACCGCTGACTTTCTTTGGCGGCATTGGCGGTGCCTCGCGTAAAGGCATCCTTGTCAAGGGCGCCAATTATATGGATGTGTTGGCCAAGGTGGAAACGGTGGTCTTCGATAAGACGGGAACCCTGACTTGTGGTCAGTTTGCGGTTACTGCGGTGCATCCCGAGAAGTGCGACGAGCGTCAATTGTTGCACCTTGCTGCCCATGTGGAGCATTATTCCACACACCCCATTGGAGCTGCCTTGCGTGATGCTTTCCCCGATGAGGCCACTGATGGCTGCAAGTTGAGCGAGGTGGAGGAAATTGCTGGACGGGGTATAAAAGCTAAATTGGAGGATTGGACGGTCTGCGTGGGCAACACAAAGATGATGGAAACCATTGGGGCAAAATGGCATGATTGCGACCATGTTGGCACGATTATCCATGTCGCCATTGATGGGGAATATGCAGGTCATATCGTCATCAACGATAAGGTGAAAGATGACAGCGCGGAAGCCATTCGAACCTTGAAGTCATTGGGGGTGAGTCGTACGGTAATGCTCACAGGCGACCGTGAGGAGGTGGGCAAGGATGTGGCTGAAACACTCGGCATCGATGAATACCACGCAGAACTATTGCCCGCTGACAAGGTGGCTTATGTGGATGAATTGCTCAACGTCCAGCGCTCAACGCCGAACTCAAAACTTGCCTTTGTAGGCGACGGCATCAACGATGCTCCTGTTTTGGCTCGCGCCGATGTGGGCATCGCAATGGGTGGTCTCGGTAGCGATGCTGCCATCGAAGCCGCCGATGTGGTGCTGATGGACGACAAACTTTCTAAAATTGCCCTTTCCATCCGTATTGCCCGACGTACCTTGCGTATCGCCAAGCAAAATGTCTGGTTTGCTATTGGCGTAAAAGTTACAGTGCTGGTTTTGGCTGCTTTCGGTATTGCAACCCTATGGATGGCAGTTTTCGCCGATGTGGGAGTCACAGTGCTGGCTGTGCTCAATGCCATGAGGGCCTTGAAGGTAAATCAATAAACGAAAAAAAGAGGTGTTTCGACACCTCTTTTTTATGTCTTTATGGTAACAAACCGGATTAGAAAGAATGACCGAAACTGGCGAAGAAACCATAAGCTTTTTTTGAGGTTCCCGTGTTGCGCTTGTTGAGTTCAAGGAACCCGTAGCGCCCACCTAAAGATAAGGTGAATCGATAGAAGCTGACCTTTATCCCAGCCACGCCGTAAACATTGAAACGATTGATTACACTGTTGTCACCATACCATTCGTGACGGGATTCTGTGCCAATTGGGTAAAGCCATTGCTCTTTGGTCTCTCCTGTGATTCCCCAACTCAGCATGGGTCCCACGAAAGGGCTGATGGTGATTTTTTCACTTGCGGCAATGTCATAATTAAGCGTGATAGGGACGTCAATAAGCGTCTGTCGTTCATTGGTAATGTGATGGGAAAAGACGGTGTCAAGGTAAATGTGTTCAACCGAATTTCTCAGGTTTATCCTGTATTGCGCACCCGTAGTGAGACTGAGATTGTCAGATAGGTTGAATGTCCAGTTCAAGCCCAAACATATACCATGGTAGAAAAGTGTAGTATCGTGTGTGGGCGTCTTGGTCGTCATCAACTCGGGCGCATATCCCACATTGAGGTTCAGTTGGGCTTGAGCTTTTTCGGTAATGAAAAATGCGGTCATGAAAGCTGCGATAATGAATAGTTTTTTCATGTTCTTTTTGTGTTTAAAATGCGTTTGGGTTATTTTAAAGGCAAAAATACACAAAAAAGTGACGGGTTGTCTTTTTTTTCAAGATTTCCGTATTTTTGCGGTCATTAATCATTAAAAACCACTGAAAATGTCACGAAATACTATGAAACGATTTGTTTTGGTGATGCTTGCCGCCCTGCTTTTCTGCGGTAGCTTACAAGTTAAAGCGCAAAACGATGAAAAAAAGTTGTACTTCAGCACTGATGAGTTGCCCGACCTCATCAAATGTTTGCCACCGCCGCCTTCTTTTAACAGCCCGGAATTCTCCTACGATGTGGTACGCTACCAATGGGGGAAGATACAGCGCCTCGACTCAGTGCGTGCCGCCATTGCCAGACGTGATGCTGTATGGACATACGATGCGCTGCTGGCTGAGTTCAGCAATCCCTTTGGACTGACCCTCTCCAGAACGGAGACCCCAGAGATATGGAAGCTCATGGAGACCAGTTTGGCCACCACCGACCAAATGCGAGTAGCCCCCAAGGCTTACTATCACAGGCTGCGTCCATTTGAGTTGTATGAAGAACATCTGCTGTCTACGGAAATGGAGACGGAGTTGAGCGGTGAAGGCAGTTATCCTTCAGGTCACACTATGCGAGGTTGGTTGACTGCCCTGCTTTTGGCGGAAATCAATCCGGCGCGGGCCGACACTCTCTATGCCCGAGGCTGGATGTATAGTGAAAGCCGGGTGATTGAAGGTGCTCACTGGCAGAGCGACATCGACGTCACCCGTGCAGGGGCCAGCATTGCTTTTGCAGCCTTGCATACCAGCCCTGAGTTTCTCACACAGCTCCAGAAAGCTAAAACCGAGTTCAAGTGGCTGACTGGCGCATTGTCGTCCACCGACGATTTCAGCCAGTTTGTGAATCTGGCCGAGGCAGTCCCTGATGTTATCTTGGAAATTCGCTATTATAGTACCTACAATTTTGTCGGGACGCGCGTGGATGGCTATGAAGAACCCGTCGCACTGCTCACCCGTCAAGCCGCCGACAGCCTTCGTGCCGTGAGTGATGATTTGATGAAACAGGGCTATCGTTTAAAGATATATGATGCCTATCGTCCGCAGTGTGCCGTTGATCACTTCGTGCGTTGGGCTGCCGACGTCAACGACACGCTCATGAAATCCTATTTCTATCCCGATGTGCCTCGCGACAAACTTTTCAAGTTAGGTTATATCGCTGAGAAGAGCGGTCATACACGTGGTTCAACTGTCGACCTGACCCTCTTCGACATGGCCACGGAGAAAGAATTGGACATGGGCGGCACCTTCGACTGGTTCGGATTGGAAAGCCATCCCGATTATGGCGGTGACCCTGATACTGGTGTGTACAAAGGCAATGCTCAAATCACCGCTGAGCAGTTCCACAACCGCATGATCCTGCGTGAAGCCATGATGCGTCACGGCTTCAAGCCCATCGGTGAGGAATGGTGGCATTTTACCTTGAAGAACGAGCCTTTCCCGGATACTTATTTCACTTTCCCGGTGAAGAGGCTTGAATAACATAAAATGTAGTTGGCCATGCTGCACATCGTTGCTACCCTTGAAGAAACGGATGAAGTCTACAAGGCATTAGAAATTATCGTCCAGCCATGTCTGATCGAATCGCCTGTTCAAGCCTTCCGTTGTCGCAACACGAGTTGGGATATGTAGGCGTTACGGCGGCGATTGTGGCAAGAGGTGAATTAATGGTTAACCAATAAGTAAAAGCTATGCCAGCACTATTGGAATTCGACGCGGTCATCCTTCAAAATGAAGACATGGACGCTGCCTACGTGGAGGTGCCTTTCGACATCAAGGCGCTGTTTGGCAAAGGCCGTTTGCTGGTCCACGCCACTTTCGACGGCGTGCCTTACGACGGTCAAATCGTGAAGATGGGGACACCTTGCTTTATCATCGGGTTACGTAAAGACATCAGAAAACAAATCGGCAAAACCTTTGGCGACACGGTTCACGTCACATTTTGCGAAAGGTGATTCATCGTTATGGCTGAACTGAAAGCCATACGATCTACTATTTCGGCTCAACGTGAACCGCCACATGGGTCTCTTCGCCGTAGTGCTTGCGGAGCACGTCTTCCACTTCTGAGGCTTTGTCATGGGCTTCCTTCAGGCTGATGTCGCCGTCCATTAGGATATGAAGTTCAATGGCATAATGGTTGCCGATACGCCTCGTGCGCAGTTCGTGTGGCTCTGATATGCCAGGCAGTTCCGCAACCAGTTTCAGGATCTCGTCTTCAACTTTGTCGGGAAGCGACTGCTCCATCAGGTCACCGATGCCGTTTTTGAGCAAATCGAAGGCTACCTTGACGATGAAGGCTCCCACAACCACGGAGGCAATCGGATCAAGGATGGTCCAACGCTGTCCCAAGAAGATGGCACCACCGATGCCCACTGCCGTGCCGATGGAGGAAAGGGCATCGCTGCGATGATGCCAAGCATTGGCTTCCAATGCTTTGGAATTCAGTTTTTTCGCTTTGATGATGGAATAACGATATACGGCCTCTTTCAGCACGATGGAGACGACAGCTGCCCAAAAGGCCAGCATCCCTGGAGCTTCAAGCACTTCTCCATTGGCCCATCCTGCAATTCTTATCGCTCCTTTCACTATAATGCTGATGGCCACAGCCATCAAAGCGATGCCGATGATGGTCAATGCCAGCGTTTCATATTTTCCGTGCCCATAGTCGTGCGATTTGTCCTGCGGCTTGCTGCTGATCTTGACAAAAACCAACACGATGATGTCCGTGACGAAGTCGGAGAGTGAGTGAATGGCATCGGCAATCATGGCCGAACTGTGTCCCAAAACACCCGCCACAAACTTGAACACCAGCAGAAGCATGTTAACTGCTCCGCCGATAAGCGTCACTTTGTAGATTTCTTTTTCTCTGGGCTCGGTTTTCATCTGGAAGGAAATTGAACTGCAAAAGTAGGGATTTTATTATTAATGGTTATCTTTGCCGTCGTTTTTTTATGCTTACAAGATGGTAGTAAAAAAGACCCACTGGGGAAGATGTGTTATCATAGCACTCGTTTTATTGTTGTTGGTTTGTGGTTGCATGATTGGCGCCTGCAATGTGGTGGTGAAGCAACAGGCAAAGGGTAGGGTGTATACCGATGTAAGCGAGATTCCTTACCGTAAGGTTGGATTGGTTTTGGGGACAATACCCATTGTGAACGGTTACCAAAACCGGTATTATAATTATCGTATGGATGCCGCTGCAGAGCTGTATTTCGCCAACAAAGTCTCCTATCTTTTGCTCAGTGGCGACAACCATGTGAGCCATTATAATGAGCCCGAGTCGATGCGTAAGTCGCTCATCGAAAGGGGAGTGCCCGATTCGGTCATTTACCTTGACTGCGCCGGATTCCGAACGTTTGATTCCATGGTGCGAGCCAAAAAGGTCTTTGCCCAAGATTCGGTGACGGTGGTTTCGCAACAATGGCATAATGAGCGGGCTGTTTTTATAGCAGGACATTATGACCTTGATGCCATTGCTTTCTGTGCCAAAGACTATACTGCGGGCAGAAAAATCTATGTGAAGAACCACCTCCGTGAGGCCTTGGCCAAGGTGAAGGTGGTTCTCGATTTGATGGTCAACAAACAGCCGCATTTTTTGGGCGATATTGAACCGATTCCAAGTCAGCAGCCTTGCCGCTGCCCTTAGGTTGTCACATCTGTTTCAGCTGCTCCACAAATTCATCGATGCGGTGCATCTCCGCGGGGATGTCGATTTCTTGCGGGCAGTGCTCAGTGCATTGGTTGCAGCCGATGCAATGGCTGGCTTGCCGCAATCCAGGAATGTTGCGGTCGTAGCCGATAAGGAAACGTTTCCTCGCTTCCCAATAGGCTTTTGCCTCGCGGTTGCCGGTGGGCATATTGCCATGGATGATGCTCTCGTTGTAGTAGCCAAACACAGCCGGAATGTTCAATCCGTAAGGGCAGGGCATGCAGTAGTTGCAGGCAGTGCACGGCACGGTTTTCAGTTTGATGAATAGTTCGGCCACTTGCATCAAAAACTCGTTTTCTTCGGGCGTGATGGGTCGCAGGGGTGAATAGGTCTCAATGTTTTGTTGCAGATGTTCCATATAGGTCATACCGCTCAGCACGGTTAGGATGCCTTCAGGTGTGCCGGCAAAGCGGAAGGCCCAGCGGGCGACGGGGGTCTCGGGCTCGCGCTCTTTCATCTGCTTCACGATGTGGTCGGGTTGTTTGGCGAGGCCTCCTCCAAGTAACGGTTCCATAATCACTACGGGGATGCCACGACGATGCAATTCTTCGTAGAGGTACGACGAGTTGACACCTTCGCCTTCTATCTCCCCGAAGCTCCAATCCACATAGTTCAATTGGATTTGCACGAAGTCCCAATGGTAGCGGCCTTCGTCGTGCCATTGCATCATGGTGTCGAACAGCTTCGGGTCACCGTGGAACGAGAAACCGAGGTTGCGGATGCGGCCTGCCTTTTTTTGCTCCACGAGCCAGTCGAGGACACCGTTGTCCATGAAACGGGTGTTGAACATCTCCATGCTGGTCAGGTCTTTGCCCGAGCCGCCGATGCTGTGCATGAGCAGATAGTCGATGTAGTCGGTCTGTAGTTGCTTGAGCGAGTTCTCAAACATGGCTTTCGAAGCCTCCGCGCTCCATGTGGTGGGGCTGAAGTTGGAGAGCTTTGTGGCAATGTAATAGCTGTTGCGCGGGTGCCGCGACAAGGCGATACCGGTGGAAGTCTCGGAATAGCCTCTTGTATAAACAGGGGCGGTGTCGAAGTAGTTGACGCCGTGTGCCAATGCATAGTCCACCTCCTCGTTGACCATTTCCTGGTCGACACGGGCGTTGGGGTCTTTTCGCATGTCGGCACCGTTTTCGATGGGCAGGCGCATCATGCCATAGCCCAAGAGCGACACCTTGTCGCCTGAGTTAGGGTTGGTGCGGTAGGTCATCTCGCCTTGGCCATCGATGACGTTTTTGGCGATGGGTGTTGCTTCGCTGTCGTTGTTTTTGCAGGCGGAAAGCACCACCGAAGTGGCTACCGCCGCACTGCCTATATGCTTTATGAATTCTCTTCTATCCATGATTTTTTGATTTAAAATTCAAAATTCAAAATTCATCATTCCGCATTACCCGATATGGTGCATTTCATTTTCTTCCACGTAAATTGCGCTGAACGGTCGGGCAGGGCAGAGGTGCTCGCAGGCACCGCAACCGATGCATTTGTTCTCGTCGACGGCAGGCACTTGCACCTTGCCATTTGGGCCTTCATAGTCTACCATCTGGATGGCACCAGTGGGGCAATGACGTGCGCAGTTGCCGCAGCTGACGCCGTCGGTCAGCACCACGCAGTTCTCCTTGATCCAAACGGCATGACCCACGTGGATGCCGGTCTTTTCCTCACGGGAAATGGGCTTGATGGCACCGGCAGGGCAGACTTCGCTGCAGCGGGTGCATTCGGGGCGACAGTAGCCGCGCTCAAACGACATCATAGGTTGCATGAAGTGCATCAAATCGGTGGAAGGACGCAAGACGTTATTTGGACACGATGAAACGCAGAGTTGGCAGGCCGTGCAATGCTTTTGCATGTGGCGCGCCGAGACGGATCCAGGAGGCGTGATGATTGTATTGCGCTTTGGCGCCTTCTTGTCTTCAATCACGGCCAAGCCGCCATCCACCTTCATCTCGGTCTGGGCCAAAGCTGCAGAGGTGCCGGCCACTGCTGCACCTACGAGAAAGGCACGACGCTCGGTATCGACGGGCTTCGATTCAGTTTTAAAAGCAGACAAGTCTCTGCCATATTTCAGCGCGTCGAATTTGCATTTGTCGAGGCAGTCGCCGCAAACCACGCAGCGCGAATAATCGATTTTTCCTTCTTTGAAGTCGATGGCTTGTGCCTTGCAGTTCTTCTCACACATACCACAGTTTTTGCACTTGTCCTTGTCGAAGCGGACGCGAAGCAGGGAGAAACGCGAGAAGAAGCTGAGGAAAGTGCCCACAGGACAAATCGTGTTGCAATAGAGACGCCCTTTGCGCCAGGCGAGGAAGCCTAATATGACTAAAGTAAGGATGGCCACTACGAAGGTCGTCACGCTGCGGGTCCAGATTTGGACTTCGGTGAAGTTGTAGCGGTCGTTGGCGGCATCGAGGCCGGCGAGCCAGTTGTTGAGCAGGTCGTAAAGCGGCTTGAACAGGCTGTTGACGATGCGGCCGTAGGCGCTGTATGGCGCAAACAAGGTCGTCAGCGGCGCAAAACCAATGATCATCGCGATAACGAATACACCGAAGAAGCCATAACGCAGCCATTTGATTTCCTTGGCATAGCTGAAACGGTTCTTTTTGGCCTTGCCGCCAAGCCACGAGAAGAAGTCTTGCATGATGCCCAATGGGCAAACCACGCTGCAATAGATTCTTCCGAAAAATATGGCGACGAGGATGATGGCAGTCACCACAACTGCGTTGAAGGCAAGGAAGGCAGGCAAAAACTGGATTTTGGCCGCCCAGCCCGCCCAGAGATGCACTCGGAAACCGATGCCGAGCAGCAACAGGGTCACTAAGGTCATCATGACCACTTGTAGACAGATTCTGATTTTTCGTAACATATTAGATTGATTTTGAATTAGTTCTTTTTACAATAAGTATACTTGCTTCATATAGCAGATAAATGGGCAAGGTGACCAGCGTCAAAGTCACGGCATCGCCCGTCGGAGTGATGATGGCCGCCACGATGGCGATGCCCACGATGGCATGGCGGCGGTATTTCTTCAAAGTTTCAGCTTGGAGCAGTCCTGCCTTGGCTAAGAGATAGTTGACGATGGGAATCTCAAAGAGAATGCCCATCAGCAGGCTGAGCATCAGTAGGTTGGAAATGTAGGATGATAGTGAAATCTGGTTGTATACCTCTGAATAGACTTGGTAATTGAAGAGGAAGCGGAAAGCAAAAGGGAAGATGATGAAGTAGTTCATCAGCACGCCGAGGATGAAAAGCAATGTGCCCCATATTATAATAGGTGCGGCATGACGTTTCTCCTGGTCGTATAAGGCTGGGGCGACGAAACCGTAAAGCTGCATGATGAGGTAAGGCGAAACCACCACAAGTCCCGCCCAAAGTGCCACTTTGATGTGCGTCATGAACTGCGCCGCCAATTCCGTGTTGATGAACGAAGCCTGAAAGCTGCCTGGACAGAGCGACTGCCAACCTGTTTGGGCACACAGCCAAGCCAGACCTTGATAGGAGACAAAACTATCCATTGATGGGGCAAAAAGCAGGCGAAACAAAATGTCCTTGAAACAAAATGCCGCCGCAGCCCCGATGGCCCAGGCAATCAAGCAGCGGAACAGCACTTTCCGAAGCACATCCAGATGGTCCCAGAAACTGCTGACCTCCCGTTCGCTCATCCCTTGCTTTGTTGTTCCTGTTCCTTTTTTTCGTTGAGGTCTTCATCGACGCCGTTCATGCCGTCCTTGAAGTTCTTCACGCCCTTGCCGAGGCCTTTCATCAGCTCTGGAATCTTGCGACCGCCAAAGAGCAGCAGGACAAGAATCAGGATGATGATGATTTCTGTCGTTCCAATAGTAAGCAAATGCATATTTCTAAAGGTTTAGATGAATAAAACTGCAAAATTAGAAAAAAGATGGTTTTTGTCAAATGTTTGTCACTAGATTCAAAACTTTTGCATTTTTCCACAATTTTTTGTTGCACAAAAAGAAAAAGTTGTACTTTTGCAGCCTCAAAATCAAACCATAGTATTAACAATTTAAAAGAAGGAAGTGTTTTAAAATGATTATTGTTCCTGTAAAAGAAGGCGAAAGCATCGACAGAGCTTTGAAGCGCTACAAGAGAAAGTATGAAAAGACCGGCGTCGTGAAAGAATTGCGCAAGCGTCAACAGTTCACCAAGCCCTCAGTCATCAAGCGTGCACAGCTGATGAAGGCTATCTACGTGCAGAAACTCCGTCAGGCTGAAGAGAATATGTAATTCGTTCCGTAGTTGTTACGGAAGCGCCCGCTTAGGAAAAATAATTTTTTTAGGCAAATTTCGCCGTGAATTGGTAAATTATTACTAATTTTACGGCGAAGTTTTTTGTTATGCTCATTGAATCGTTCATATCATTCATCAAAGCGGAGAAACGATTCTCAACGCTAACGGTTGAAGCCTACAGCCGCGATATGAGGCAATTCGCTGATTACATACAACATACATACGAAACCGAAGACCTTACCAAGGTGAAAACAGCGATGGTGAAGTCCTACATTGTCAAATTGAAAGAGGAAGGACTGGTCAACCGTAGCATCAATCGGAAAGTTTCCACATTGAGAACCTTCTACAAATACTGTCTTCGTGAAGAACTGATGGAGAAGTCACCGATGACGGGCATCAGGGCGCTGAAAACGCCCAAGACCTTGGTGAAATTTGTCACAGAAACTGATATTAATAAGGTGTCATTTGACGGGGATAATGATTTCGTCACGCAGCGCGACCAGCTTTTGTTTGAATTGCTCTATCAAACGGGGATGCGTCAAGCAGAGCTGCGCGGACTTCATGATGCAGATGTTGACCAGGCAGGCATGCTGCTAAAAATTCACGGCAAGCGTAATAAAGACCGATTTGTTCCGTTATCTATGATGATGGTAAAAATGATTGCACAATATCAGGAATTGCGTGATGCAACATTTGCAGAGAAAGCCGACCGACTTCTTCTGAACGACAAGGGCAAGGAAATGTCGCCGACCTTTGTATATAATAAGGTGCATCACCTGCTGGAGGGTGTGACCACCTTGAAGCAGAAAAGCCCGCATGTGCTTCGTCACACTTTTGCCACCCATCTATTGGATGAAGGTGCAAGTCTGGTGGCCATTCAAAAGTTGCTTGGCCATGAGAACTTGGCCACCACCCAGATTTATGCCCATAACACTATAGAACAACTTAAGAAAATTCATAAACAAGCCCACCCGAAAGGGTGATTTAAAGAAAGGAGTTTATTATGAAAGTCATGATCAATTCAGTTCACTTCAAGGCTGACCAAAAACTTGAAGACTTCATCACACAGAAAGTGGAAAAGCTTTGCGCCAAGTACAGCGAGGTGATTAGTGCCGAGGTCACGTTGAAACTCGACAACACCGACACCCCCGAAAACAAGATTGCCGATATTCGCCTTGTGCTTAGGGGCGACGACCTTTATGCCAGCAAGCAAAGCAAGACTTTTGAGGAATCCGTCGACTCCTGCATCGACGCATTGAAGAAACAACTTGAGAAATACAAGGGTAAAAGCGCCAAATAAACCCTCACGTTAGTATCAAAAAAAGCACAAAAAAGGGGAAGCCAATCCGAAAAAGCCGGTTTGGCTTCCTTTTTTTATTGATTTTATTGTTTATTTAAATTATTGATTATCAATTAAATTATGGCAAAACGTGATTTTTTTTCGAAAAAATTGCTGAAAACGTATTGTCAATTCAGGAAAAAGCTCTATTTTTGCACACCTTTTCAGACAAGAGGGGAGGTAAAAAAGAAACAAATTGTTCTTTCACATCATGCCGGTATAACTCAGTTGGTAGAGTAGCTGATTTGTAATCAGCCTGTCGGCGGTTCGAGTCCGTCTACCGGCTCAGTTATTTGAAAAACACGGGGGAGTCGCATAGTGGCAATTGCAACAGACTGTAAATCTGTCCGGGTATCCGTTCGGTGGTTCGAGTCCACCTTCCCCCACAGTCAAGCGGACAAGCGGAAGTAGCTCATTTGGCAGAGCGAAAGCCTTCCAAGCTTTAGGTGGCGGGTTCGAGCCCCGTCTTCCGCTCAGATGAACAAACAAGCCGATGTAGCTCAGCGGTAGAGCACTTCCTTGGTAAGGAAGGGGTCGGGAGTTCAATTCTCCCCATCGGCTCGATTTTTATGGGATAAGAGTTTATAACCTTAAATAGAATAGTAAAATGGCAAAAGAAAAATTCG
>JAFWRA010000062.1 GCA_017508895.1 Bacteroidales bacterium | reverse complement strand
ATTTTGTTTGGGAAACTGAGATCGAAGAAAACCTAACGACTTATGAAACACCGATTCTCTTTCATGCTGTTTTTGCTTTTTGGCCTTGTGGCAACCGCATTGAGCCAACCCGTTACCATCACTCCGCCGTCGGCCACCATCGATCCGGGTCAGTCGGTGACTTTGACCGCTTCGGGAGCCATGTATTACCAATGGTCGCCTGCCACGGGACTTTCCACTACTGAAGGGCCAGTCACGGTGGCTTCGCCTATGGTGACAACTACCTATACCTGCGAGGGTTACGGCGGCACTTGGCATGGGGCCAAAAGACTTGGAAAACGACTTGAACACTTTCGGCCTGATGTTCGAGACGATGGCAGTGCGCGACTTGCGCGTCTATGCGGAAGCTCTCGACGGAGATGTGTTCCACTACCGCGACAAAAACGGCCTCGAATGTGACGCCGTGATTCATTTGCACAACGGCAGCTACGGATTAGTGAAAATCAAACTTGGAGGAAGCAAATTGGAGGAAGAAGGTGCCAAGACCTTGAAAGAATTGGCCAAAAAGATTGACACCACCCGAATGAGAGAGCCTTCATTCCTCATGGTGCTGACAGGCTTGGGCAGCTATGCCTACCAGCGCAAGGACGGCGTGATGGTGGTGCCTATTGGGTGCTTGAAGAATTAAATGCTGTGTTATAGTTCTAACTGACAGTTGCCGCCAAAAACACATCTCTAAGAAATTGCTTTCCTAAAACAAATGCTGCGTAAACAAAATCGGTGGATTTCCAATCAATTGAATATCAAATTTTAAAGAGTTTTCAATGTAAGTGCTTGCGCTATGGATTCGGAAACTGATTTGCCAGCCTTCGGCAAGAATAATCAGTTAGTTTTATGTCAGGGTTTTTATCCTAATAACCAATAAGCAAAATCCCAGTTAGGGGCAAATGCAACCTATTAGAAACATATAGAGTTTCAAGGAATGTATATACCCTATCAAAATCATAATGCGAACGATACTTATTTCTAACGGCCAAAACAAGATACTCGACATCAAACATCATACAAGCCTCAAAAATGTCTTTCAAAAAACGATGGTTTTCAGTAGCCTGACCCGCTTCAACTTCAATAACTATTTTTCCATCCTTGCTTATTGCGTCGGCATAAAACGATTTATCAACTTTATTATTGATTCCAAACAAAACGGGAACATCTATCTTGTATTCCTTTGATTTGCCACATTCAACAGTAAACTCAATTCTTTCAAAATATGGTCTCAATACCGCAAGGACTTCATTACTCGTTAAATCATTGTTGTCAGACGATATTTCATCATCAGTGCTAACAAAGCAATCCACAACTCTCGACATTTCATCACTAATGCCCCGAGAACGCGGGAAAAACTGGTATTGAATCATTGTTCTTTGTTTTATTGGCGCAAAAGTAAGGAATAATTTCATTCAAAGGGGCAACCGTAAATGATTATTGTTGTATTTTTGAGGCGAATTTGAAAAGAGGATGAAAAAAGACATCAAACAGTTGATTGCCGAAGGCGAGAACCAGCAGACGGAGTTCAAAAGCAGTTTCAATGTAGAGGCTATGGAAAGCATCACTGCTTTTGCCAATACCGAGGGCGGCTGCGTGCTGGTTGGTGTTTCAAACAAGGGCAAAATCGTGGGCATCGATACCAACGAGGAAAGCGTGCAGCAATGGGTCAATGAAATCAAGAGCAAAACGGAGCCTGCCATTTTAGTTGATGCAGCTTGTTATGAGATTGAGGGAAAGACCGTTGTGGTGCTTTCCGTCCCCGAATATCCTGTCAAGCCTATCTCACTGCAAGGCAGGTTCTACAAACGTATCGGCAACTCCAACCACTTGCTTTCTGCCACCGAAATCGCCAATTTGAGTATGATTTCGCTGCAAGTGTCGTGGGACTCTTTTCCGGCGTTGGGAAAAACATTGGAGGACTTGGACACTGAATCGATTGACCGTTTCATTGAAAGGGTGAGTTCCAATGGTCGGCTGAACCTCTGCGGAAAAACATGGGCCGACAAACTCAGGAAACTGAAACTCATCAACGGCGACACGCCGACAAACGCCGCCTACCTATTGTTTGGCAAAGGCAATATCGGTTACAATGTTCACGCTGGCAGGTTCAAAACGCCGTCCATGATCATCGACGACCGCATGATGAACGACAATCTGTTTCAGACCGTCGAAGCAACCATGCGTTTCCTGCTTTCGCAAATCAAGGTGGCCTACGAAATCACGGGGAAAACCACACAAAGAACCGAAATTTTCGAGTATCCTTTGCCCGCCTTGCGCGAAATCGTGTTGAACACCATCATCCACCGCGACTACACCAGCCCGATGGACGTGCAAATCAAGGTTTTTGACCAGAAAATCACCTTTTTCAGTCCAGGCGAACTCTATGGAAAGCAGACCATAGAAGCCCTCAGAACCGATGATTATCAAGCATATACAAGGAACAAATTGATTGCCGAAGCGTTCTACTTGACTGGCGACATTGAGAAATACGGCACTGGTTATACAAGAATTCGCTCTGAGATTGCCTCCTACCCCACCATGAAATTCGAGTTTGAGGAAAAGCCAAGTGCATGGCTGGTAACCATTAGTTATACAGACCGGAAAATGGACGAAAACGGAGAGGTTGCAACCGAACTTGTCACTAACTCGTCACCAACTCGTCACAACTTGTCAGTTCAAGTTAAAACATTGATAATCAATCTTAACAAAAGGAGCTTGTCATTACTTGAACTTCAACTCGTCACTAAATATGCACCTAAAAGCAGGTCGTATTTCAAGAAGCATTACATTGATCCATCCGTTGAATCAGGTTTGGTTGGAATGCAATATCCTGAAAATCAAAATCATCCAAAACAAAAGTATTATCTAACCGAAAAAGGCAAAGAAGTGCTGGAAACCTTAAAAGCCTCCGAAAATCAGAAAACGGATGATGAAAATGGCGAGGTTGCAACCGAACTTGTCACTAACTTGTCACCAACTTGTCACAACTTGTCAGTGCAAGTTAAAAACCTGATAATCAGTTTGGACAAAAAGAACTTGTCACCACTTGAACTTCAACTTGTCACCAAGGATGCTCCTAAAAGCAGGTCGTATTTTAAAAAGCACTACATTGACCCCGCCTTTGAGTTAGGTCTCATTGCCTTGCTCTTCCCCGACAAGTCCAATCATCCCAAACAAAAATACTACCTGACCGAGAAAGGAAAAGAAGTGCTAAAAGCATTGGAAGCATAGAATCATGTTCAAAAAAATCCTAAATACTTTCGGAACGAAGATGTTGGCCGCCGCGCTCAACTTCATCATCGCCATTATCATCTCGCAGACGTTGGGCGATACGGGATCGGGGACGCAGTCATTAGTGCTGGCCTCCATCACGTTCATCCTCATCTTCTCCGAAATCGTGTGTGGTGCCAGCATTATCTACCTCGCCCCGCGCCATTCATTCAAGAAGATATTGGTCGCATCGGTGGTTTGGTCGGCCTTGATTGCCGTGATTATGGGCTTCAGTATCAGGCTTTTCTATCCGAAGTTGGAGCCTGATTTGGTCGTTCATGTGGCTATTCTATCGTTCATCTCCTCGCTCAGCAACATCAATTTCCGCTTCTTGGTCGGCAAGGAGGAAATCCAGAAGGCCAACTACAACACCCTGCTCCAGCCCGTCCTGCTAACCATCACATTGGCAGTGTATTACATTGCGCTAAAAAAGACCGACATCTATGGCTACATCATCGGGCTTTACGCCGCCTACGGAGGCACTTTCCTGTTGGGTGTGTGGATGTTGCGCAAGGAATACGCCAACCTGCCCAACGACAAGGACAAAGATTACAAATCCGCACTAAAAGACTTGTTCAAATACGGTTTCCTCAACCAGACGGGGCATTTTGTGCAGTTTTTCAATCTTCGTTTAAGTTATTATTTATTAGACAGTTATATCGGAAGAGGCCAGGTGGGAGTCTTTTCTCGCTCGGTTTCGTTGGCCGAGGCCATCTGGGTCATCAGCAACAGCATCGCCTTGGTGCAATACGCCCGCATTGCCAATGCCGACGACCGCACTTACTCACAAAAACTCACCCTCGATTTGAGCAAAATCTGCCTGCTCATTTCGACGGTGGGTGTTGCGGTGCTATGCCTGCTGCCCGCTGAGTTTTACGTTTTCGTCTTCGGAAAAGACTTCGGCGAGATGGCCCATCTCATCCGCATCCTCGCGCCGGGCATCCTGCTCTACTGCATTTTCCTCATCCTCGGACACTATTATTCGGGCATCGGACGTTATCAAATGAACACTTTTGCCGCCATTTGCGGATTGGTGGCCACCTTCGTATGCGGATTCACCTTGATACCAAAATACAACGTTACCGGCGCGGCCATCACCTCGGCGATTTCATACACCGTGAACGCCATTTTCCTGTTCGTGTTCTTCGTCAAGGAGTCGCGTTTCAAGGGGCGCGATTTCCTCTTGACCAAGGGCGAGATACGGAACTACATCGGCGAACTCAAGCAACATTTCTTGAAACAAAATACAGAAAAT
>JAFWRA010000061.1 GCA_017508895.1 Bacteroidales bacterium | reverse complement strand
GGGATTTTATGCCGACAAACTCTGCATCACGCCCAAATACCTCTCAAAAATCGTGAAAGAGACCAGTGGGCAATCGGCTCCAGAATGGATCGATCAATATGTCATCCTCGAAGCGAAACAAATGCTGAAACACAGCGACTTGTGCATCAAGGAAATCTCCGACGAACTGAATTTCGCCAACCCTTCGTTTTTCTTCAAGTATTTCAAGAAGCACACAGGAATGACGCCGAACCAGTATCGGAACAGCTGAAGGGTTTCATTTCGGCAATTCAACGGCAGGCCAGCCATAGTCTTGCACCATCTTGACAGGCAGGTTGTTCTTCTTCGCATAGTCGGCGATGAATTGCAGTCTGATGCTCTCGCGTTTTTCCTGGTTGCTGTTGATTTCATGGAAGGCCTCATACTGGTCGCCAAAGATCTTCTCGTTTTCCCTGTAGAGAGGCACGACCGATTTTTGGGGTGTCGGGGTTGGGGTAGAGACGCACGGCCGTGCGTCTCTACATGGCCGTGTGTCTCTACGATGGCACGCATAATACACAAAACCAACACCAAACAATTTTCCAACATTTATCCGATAATTCCCCAAATTCATGTTTTTTATTTCCCCATCCTCGCCAATAGCAAAGACTGTAATTCGGTTAATTTCTCGTTCTCTTGTTGTTTTAATAATATATTGCGATAGACAATTTCAACATTTTCATTAAATGACATCGCCATTTCATTTGGAACTATCAATATTTCAGTACTATCAAAATCTTTTGTGACCAAAGCCTCAAATGTTGCCCCTACAGCTTCATTTTTCAATGACGCCATTGTTTCTATTGCTAATTGATGAACAAAAAAGGAATTGAATCATCTTTCCCTAACAAAGCATAGCAAGTTTGGTTCATAGCCATCGCGCATCCAGCCATTGACAATCCCCCAGTTGTTGCACCACGAGCTGTTACAAATGTTGTATTTTGAGGATATAATTTACTACTACAATGTGCCAACCCTGCTTCTGTAATATGCTTTTCTGTTTTTAATGAATAATAGGATTCTGTTTTGTCGCCTGGCGAATAAAATGGAATTTCGCCATTTTGCCAATAGGTTGCTTCATCGGTACTTGGCGTTCCACCTCCACAAATATTTACGATTTCCGTAAATCTCCCCCTTCTCCACCCCTCCGGCAGATTCTCCTTGTCCACGCCATCCACGAACATCTTGCGGTACGAGGCCTGCGCGGTCTCTTCCAAACGGGCAATCATCTGCTCGTTGAGGCGGATGCGGCGGCTTAGCGTTTCGTATTCTTCCACGATTTCGCGCTGGCGGGCGATGGAGGGGATGGGAAGCATGACGTTGCAAAGCTCGTCCCAATCGAACACCTCACGGGCACTGCCATGGGAATGGAAACGGGCATAACGGTCAAATTCGGGACGACGGAACCACATCATCAGGTATTCGGGCAACAATGCTTCATGGTCATTGACTTCAAAAACGGTATATGCTTGTGAAACAATTGCATTATCATATTTGTTGAGCAAAGCAATTGCAATTTTATCTCCTCGACGTGAGGTGTCAGCAATATAGACAAATTGTCCTCGCTTAACAATTTTATAGGCTGACATGTCCGTACCAATTGTGTTGGCAATAGAAGGCATAAACTCCTTTGACACACTCAGCCCAAGCAAGTTGGTCACCTTCAACTCGCTGTTACGGACGTTCACCTCTCTGATATAGTCGCCTAAACGCTGGTATTCCATGACTTAGTCCTCCTGCTCGTAATAGTATGAATAGTCGATACCCTTCATGAAGATTTCACGGTCGTCGATGCGGTCGGTCAAGGCCTGCTGCAACAGGGCTTTGATACGGGTGGCATCCGTCACGCTGCGGTGCATGGCATCCAGATAGTCTTTCTTGTCAATCTTGCTCCAGTCCACGCATTTCTTCAGCGACTGCTTGAATATCAGGTCGAGCCAGATGCGCGTGGAACGTCCGTTGCCTTCCATAAAGGGATGCGCCACGTTCATCTCCACATATTTGTCCACAATCTCTTCGAAAGTCGTTTGCGGCATCTGCTCGATGGTCGCCAAGTTTTGCATCAGGTATTCAGCACGACAAAAAACGGTGCCGCCTTTCGAGATGGTCTTGGTGCGTATCTTGCCTGCAAAGTCGTAAAGGCCTCCGAAGATATAGGCATGTATCTGTTGCAGACATTCAACGGTGCCTGGTTTCATGCCGTCAAGAATGTCACTTTCAATTAAGGTATATGCTTTCTTTTTGCTTTGTCCGTCGATGGTGTTGTCGCTATACACAAACCAATTGAGGAAAGCATTGGCGCGGTTGTTGGGGTAATGTTGGGCCAAGGTCTGCACACATCCGGCATCTAACGCATCAGCATTACGCTGCTTGCCATCGGGAGCCATGAATTTGAAGTCGTGAGTGACACTCACGAGTTGAACGCCTTCCCCAGTCAATTTCTTTTTCAGCCAACGCCAATAGTTACCGGCTTTCTTGTAGTCCTCTTCGTCGTTGATGGCCCGAACAATATCCGTGGCAGAGAACCACCATTTGGCGTTCTCCTCGTCCCAAACGGCACGAACCTCGTAATCGTTATAGAAACGTATGGATTTCTTGCTCATAGCTTGTACCCTAACTTTTCAAAGAGGTTCTTCAGCTCCTGTTTGCTCTCTTCTTCCTGCTGCAAAAGGCTGCGCATCTCGGTTTGCAACTGCCGCATCTTCGTGTCAAAATCAATTTGCTCGTCGCGGTTGACAAACTCGATGTATTTGCTGGGCACGAGGCTCCATCCTTTCTGCTCTATCTCGTCGAGCGTGGCGGAATAGCAATATTCAGGCTCGTTGTGATAGGTCTGCTCATGCCCCATCCGTTGCCAATTGTGGAAATTCTCGGCGATACGGGCAATCTGCTCTTGCGAAAACTGGATATACTTCTTCTCGAAAGGCTCACCCCATTGGCGCAAGTCGATGAAAAGCACCTCGTTCTCGCGGTCGCGGTATTTCACCATCTTGCCGTTCTGTTCCACCACACGGGCTTTCTTGTTGTGGTTCAAAATCCAAAGCTTCACGCTGATGTCGGTGGAATAGAACATGTTGCGCGGCAAGATGACGATGGCTTCCACCAAATGGTTTTTCAGCAGTTGCTTGCGGATTTCCAGTTCGGTGCCGTCGCCGCTCAAGGCACCGTTGGCCAAAAGAAAACCAGCCGTGCCGTTGGCGGAGAGTTTCGAGACGATGTTGAGAATCCAGCCGTAGTTGGCGTTGCTCGTAGGCGGAACCTCATAACCCACCCAGCGTGGGTCGTCCACCAACTCGGTCTCGGCCCGCCAAGCCTTCTGGTTGAAAGGCGGATTGGCCATGATGAAATCGGCCTTCAAGGTCTTGTGTTGGTCGTTGTGGAAGGTGTCGGCGGCCATTTCGCCCAAGTTGCAGGCGATGCCACGGATGGCGAGGTTCATCTTCGCCAGTTTGTAGGTGGTGTTGGTGTATTCCTGACCGTAAACGGAGATGTCGCGCTTGTTGCCG
>JAFWRA010000060.1 GCA_017508895.1 Bacteroidales bacterium | reverse complement strand
CTATACAACTCCGCTTCCTTTGTGTGTTGAATTTTGCCAGATTCAGATAGAAAGAAACGCGAGCGTAAAGCCCTAATTATGTCTTATATGGGTACAAAAGTAAGACTTTTCTGTTTTTTACGGTCAAAATCGGGAAAATTCCGCCATTTGTCGGTGGGATTTTCCTCGTTTTCCTCACTTTCCTCATTTTCCTCAGGTGTGTTTCGTGAGGGGAAGGGGGTGTGATGGTGGCTTGTGGGGATGTTCTTGGTGAGTGTTTGTGAGAGGACGGGTGGGAGAGGCTTGGCTTTGGGCGTGTCAACGGAAGGTGTGAAACGTGTCAACGATGGCACTTTGTGAGAGGTGTTTTGTGCCATGAGAAAAAACATATCTCGAAATCGGTTGACACGTGGTTGACACGGGAGGGGGTGTTTGGGGTATGAAAAAACCCTAACTGCTTGATTATCAGTTAGGGTTTTGGAAATTGATGGTAGTCTCTCCGGGATTTGAACCCGAGTTACCAGGATGAAAACCTGACGTCCTGACCAGACTAGACGAAGAGACCACTTCGTGTCATTTTTGACGCTGCAAAAGTAGAGAAAAAATCGATATCTACAATGATTTAGTTGAAAAAAAACTCAACTTTTTTGTAATTCGTTGATTTTTAATTTGGTATATAATGATAATTATTCAAATAAAAATGAAACTTGGAACAACTTGTTACGGAGTTTTTCAATGGGGGCCGTGTAAATGAACGCTTCATCCTTTACAATGTCAAGTAAACCATAGCTCATCTTGACTTCTATGCCCATCTTGAACCATTGGTTGTAGATGTCGAAACCTACACCGAGCTCAGCAGCGAAGTCGAAACGCTTGGTAACCAAGTTGTTGATGAATTCCTGACCGTTGATGTTTTCTTTGTTGTCTTTTTGTGAGGCTAAATCGAGTTTCGGATTAACACCTCCGAAGACATAAGCTCCAATGTTGTTATAGCGTTTCGAACGGTATTTGATGTTGAGGGGGAACTCCACGAAAGTGGTGCCAATAGACTTGGTAAATTTATGCATGTATGTAGCACCGTTGTTTCCTTCCAACATAAGCGTATAGTCCAAACGTCGTTCACTAAAGCTCAAGGAGGGGATGAAACGCAGGTCGAAATAGCGACCTAGACGCTTGCTGCCAATGATGCCTACTGTGAAGCCCGGTGTTTGTTGGGTCTCAATGTTGTATACGTAAATGCATTTTGTCTCTGATTGTGTGAATAGATGCGTAGGCCAATTGACTACCGGCCAAGAATTGGCAGACTGAATCTTGTTCTGGTAATTCTCTACTGTCTTTACCGTATACATCATTTCGTTGAAAGCCAGAAGAAAACCGAAATGATAGGGCTCTTGCTCGTATTTAGGTAAGTAGTGTACGACTCTGCGTTGGGCTTGGACGGGGATTACCGTTGCGGCGAGCAACAACGCAACAGCCAGTATTTTCAATGCTTTTTTCAAGATGCAATAGTTTTAGACATGTGTTAAACGAGATCCCCCTGCTTTTATTGCATGGTAACGGCTGCAAAAATAGGAAAAAAAGGAATACGTTTTATTGCTTTTCGGCCGTGTAGAGGGTGGCAATACCAAAAGATAATGGTTTTGCCATGCCGTTTTCCAGTCCCTTTTCAGCCAGCATCCGAAGAAAAACCTTGGGCTTCGGAAATTGTTCCACCGACAACGGAAGATAAGAATAGGCATTCCCGTCTTTTGAAACGGCTTTTCCTATGGCGGGAAGCAGATGCTTGAAATACAAAGCGTAAAGTTGTTTGATAGGAAACCTTTCAGGCATCGAAAACTCCAATATGACTGCCCGGCCATTGGGCTTCAAGACGCGATGGATTTCCGAAAGACCTTGTTCCAAGTTCTCAAAGTTACGTACGCCGAAAGCCACTGTGACGGCATCGAAGCTGTCGCTTTCAAAAGGCAATGCGGCTGCGTCGCCAAGGTGCAATTCAACTTGGCTTTCGATGTTTTGCTTCGTGGTTTTGGCTTTGCCAATTTCCAACATCTTTTCGGAGATGTCCATGCCGATGATATGGGCCTGCGGGTTGCGTTTCGCCAAGGCAATGGCCAAGTCAGCTGTTCCCGTGGCGAGGTCTAAAATGGTTTTCGGCTGGCTTTTCGCGACAGTTTTGGCGGTCTTCCGTCGCCACACCTTATCTATAGTAAGGGAAAGCAGGTGGTTGAGCGCATCGTATTTGGGTGAGATGCGGTCGAACATGGCGGCAATTGGGGAGGCACTCATTTCAAGTAAGGGCTTAGCTTATCGATGATGAGCTCGGGCATAATACCGTTCATGCAGGCGTAATCACCGCGAAAACAGGGCTTGTTGCCGTACACCGAGCAAGGACGGCAAGGCAAATCCAGCTGCACACAATCACTCTCTTTTTGGTTCCAGCCCTTGAAACCCGCGTAAGGATGCGTGCCGCCCCAAATGGACACTACGGGAGTCCCGACTAATGAAGCCAAGTGCATGTTGGCCGAGTCCATGCTGAGCATCACATTGAGCTGGCTCATCAGGGCGAGCTCACCTTTCAAGCCTTGCTGGCTTTTGGCGGGTCTCACGTTATTGTATTTGCCGCAAAAGCTTTCAATCTGTTTGTTTTCGGCTATCCCGCCTCCAAAAAGGAATACGGTTGTGTTTTTCCTTTCGCTCAAGGCCTTGATGACCAGTTCCATTTTCTCCAAGGGATAGACTTTGGCCTCGTGTTTTGCAAAAGGAGCGATGCCAACCCAAGTCTCATTGTTTGGTTTTTGCGTCTCGCAAAAACTGGAATAGTCAAGTTTGACGAATTGTTGCTTTATCGGGAAACCTAACTGTTCCAACACTTTGGCATAGCGTTCAAATGAGGTGGCCTGTTGCACAAAAACCTTATTTTTCTGTCGCGTCAAGGCCATTTTGCCTTTGCGTCCCTTATCAATTTTGGCGACTTTTTTTCGGTGCAGACAACCCTCAGTACGCAACCACCAAGTGCGTAGCACGCCATGGAAATCGGCGATGTAGTCGAAGTCGCTCAGATGGGCATCGCGCCAAAGGCGACAGAGCCCAAGCAGGCCTTTGTGACGACCTTTCAAGTCGGCGGAAAAGAAATGCACATTTTTCGGCATCCGCTCAAACAAAGGTCTCGCCATCTCTCGGCTGAGCATGGCGATGTCCAACTCGGGATATTGCATGGCCAAGTCGTGAACGACAGGCACCGTCATGGCGATGTCGCCCAAGGCGGAGAACCGAATAACTAAGATCTTTTTCATTTCTGCCCGTAAAGCACAGGATTCAGCGCAGGGTCGTTGTACATTTTCATCTGCTTGTAGACCTTCATCACCTTCTCGCCAGTTTTATAGCATTCCATCAGCTGGTCGATGGCAGTGCAAAGGTCTTTGTTTTGTTCCTGCAAAACACGTAGTTTTTCCTCACATTTCGCCTTGTGCTCCTCGCTGACATCGGTGCGTTCCACCTCGGCCTTCATGTGGTATATCTTCAGTTGCAGAATCGAAAGCCGGTCGATGGCCCAAGCTGGGCTTTCCGTGTTGAGGGTAGCATTGGGCTGCGGTTCCACACGCTGGAACAGAAGCAAATAATAGCCATCAATCATCTCTACGATGTCTGTCCTGTCTTGGTTCGACTTGTCGATGCGGCGTTTCAAGGTCAAGGCCTCCACGGGGTCGATGTTCGGGTCACGGATGAGGTCTTCCAAGTGCCACTGCACCGTGTCGATCCACACCTTATTATAAAGGTACCATTCGATGGTCAGCTTTTCGTAAGGGTTCTCGCATGGATGATTCACATCGTTAAACTTGTGGTAGTCTTCGATGGCTTGGCTGAAGATGGGGAGGATGGGTTCGGTGGAGAGGATGATCATAAGGGTGTGTTTTTAATGCTGAATGTAGAATGCTGAATGATGAATACAAGGCATAGCTCATTCAGCATTCAGCATTCATAATTCAGCATTCTTTTATTTAATGCAGCTTGGCCAAGGCAGCCTTGATGCGCCTCACGGCCTCGATGAGTTTATCCTCGCTGGTGGCGTACGACAGACGGATGCAGTCGTCGTTGCCGAAGGCATTACCAGCCACGCAAGCCACATGGGCGTTGTAGAGCAGCCACATGCAGAGGTCGTCACTGCCCTTGATGACAGTCTCGCCATCGGTCTTGCCATAGAATGACTTCATCTCGGGGAAGACATAGAAGGCACCAGCAGGCGTGTTGCATTTCACACCAGGAATCTCGTTCAACAGCTTCACAAAGGTGTCGCGGCGGTGACGGAAGGCGGCCAGCATGTCTTGAATCTCTTTCGAGTTCTCGGGGCTGAGCTCCATGGCCTTGGCGGCAGCAGCTTGTGCGATAGTGCAGATGCCGGAAGTGATTTGGCCTTGAATCTTGTTGGTGGCCTTCACGATGGCTTGGGGTGCAGCGATGTAGCCGATACGCCAACCTGTCATGGCATAACCCTTAGCCACACCGTTGACGAGGACGAGGCGGTCCTTCAAGAACTCGAACTGTCCCATGCTCTCGTGTTTGTGTTCATATTGGATGAACTCATAGATCTCATCGGAGATGATGATGATATTCGGATATTTCTTCAGCACTTCTGCGATGGCAGCCAGCTCAGCCTTGGTGAAGACGCTGCCGCTGGGGTTGCAGGGCGTGTTGATGAGCAGGGCTTTGGTCTTGGGAGTGATGGCCTTTTCGAGTTGCTCGGCAGTGATCTTGAAGTCGTGGGCCATGTCGCTCTTGACGATGACGGGCACGCCGCCAGCCAATTTCACCATTTCGGGGTAGGAGACCCAGAACGGGGCGGGAATGATGACCTCGTCGCCGTCGTTGACGATGGCTAAAAGCACGTTATTGATGGCCTGCTTGGCACCGTTCGAGACCAGCACGTCAGTCTCTTTGTAGTCGAGGCCGTTGTCGCGTTTCAGCTTGTTGGCGATGGCCTTGCGCAATGCAGGTGTGCCTGGTACGGGCGGATAGTGCGTGTCGTTGCCGTTGATTGCGTCGATACCGGCTTGCTTGGCCGATTCGGGCGTGTTGAAGTCGGGTTCGCCGATGCTCAGGCTGATGACGTCGATGCCTTGGGCTTTCAGTTCACGGCTCTTGTTGGTCATGGCCAAGGTAGCTGACTCAGCCATGTTCAGAACTCTGTTGGAAAGGATGATTTCGCTCATGATTTATGATTAAATGTTGATTATAATTGTTGAATTGAAAAGGCAAAGGTAGGCCTTTTTTTGATAAGGTCGGCAGAAATGCTGAATTTTATTCTTTTCTCGTAGATAATGACAGTTGAGGCGAAAAGAAACTTGTAATTGGAAGGTCGATTAGCGATGGTTTTAGTTTTTTTTCTAGTTTGTTGGCTTTGTGTAATGTTTTTTTCTATTTTTGTCGCCAAATAGAAATGAATTTGGCGCGATATTTGCTTGTGCCAAAGGAAAATAGTTGAAATTATGCGCAATAAAATGGTAAAACATTTAATGACGGCGCTCCTAATTATTGTTGCAGCGCCATTTGTGAAGGCTCAGGTGCATGTGGGCGACATTCTTTGCGAAGATGGTGCCGTCGTCAGTCCCGCCAATCTAGTAGTTTCGGAACATAACGCCATCGGCGTGGTGTTTTATGTGGATGCCACAAAACAGCATGGCTGGGCAGTTGGGCTGAAGGATTTGGGCGAGTATTCATGGGGTCCCAACAGCAAAGACACGCCACTACGTAACTGCTCGAGCAGACAACAAGCTCTGAATGATTTAGATGGTTATTCCAACACTAAAACCATAATTGAGGGTGGGTACGACATTCCATTTCCAGCTTTTGATTCTCTTGACTTCGAAAATGGTTGGTATTTGCCCGCTATAGGTCAGCTGAAACGTCTCTATTCTAAATTGGACAAGGTGGATGAAAGTCTTTCAGCAGTCGGAGGCACACCTTTTTCAAATAATGGTGAATGGGAGTATTGGTCGTCAACCGAAAACTACATCTGCAATGCATGGTTTATAGATTCTTTTGGTAAGCTGCACTATAAAGACTATTCTTTTAATGGTGATAAGGATGGGAGAAGATTTGTCCGTGGAGTAAAAGATTTCTAAGGTCAGTCTGATTAACTGAATGCCTCTGCACACAACTTCGTGCAGAGGCATTTTTTTTCGACAACCATTGTCGTAAATCAGGCTGGAAATAAATGTACAAGAATATGTCCTTAATCGAGGAGATAGGCTAGAACTTTTGTTTTCGTCAACTCGGTTTTTGGTGAGTCTGTCTATAAGAAGCTTGAGGTGGACGAAGCCAACAGTACAGCCCGGAATGTCCAACTTCTGCTTCCCTTGAAGCGTGAGGCGTGGCCCAATTGAGCTGGTTGTTGTCGTATCTTGAGGTGATGGCTGAGAAGGAGCCCGAGGTTTACGGCGAGCATTTCGTCTTTGTGTCGAAGGCCATCTCAGACCTCAAAGGCTCGTATCGAAGAAAGGCGGCCAAGCCCGCCGAAGCGCTAGCCATGCTTTCAACCGCATGAAGCGATGACTGGCAGTAAGGAGATTATCGTAAGGTAAGCGTTGCCTTGCTTCCGCCTCTCCATGAGCTGTATGGCTTGTGGGAAGGTTTTTTTTTGTGTTTTTTGTGACCCTGTATGAATTGAAAAAAGACAAAGATTTCGCTTTGTTTTTTATCAAGATAAATAAACAAGAAAAAGAGCACCGTTATTCAAATTCTTATTATCTTTGTATGTCCTTTCCACAAAGGAAGACATGACTGCTTTGCTCTGAGAGAATGGGAATGCCAGACCTTGGCCGGGAAGGGTGCACGGGTCTGGACGAAATGGGGGAGAGTATGTCCGACGGGCACACCAGCCGCGCCCGCCATGTGCGGTGAGTCCATGAATGGATCGAGCCTATATATAATAAGGTGCGCCCATTAATGAATCCCGGGAAACTGGACGGAAGCACCTGAGACCATCCTCCTGACCCTGCCAAAACCTTCCATACTGATACCCTGGAACACCCTTTTTTTGACGAAATTGCCCCATAAAATTCGGGAATTGCGGAAAAAACAGCATTTTTATATATTTGTAAATCAGTGAGATAAAAAATAAATGAAAAATAATTGAAAAAAGTGCTTGCCAGTTCGGGAAAAGGTCGTACTTTTGCAATCCGCTTCCACAAAAAAGAGGGGTTAGATCTGATGGGGACATGGAAGCGAAGTTCATTGAAAGTCTGAGGCCAGCACAAGACCGGCG
>JAFWRA010000059.1 GCA_017508895.1 Bacteroidales bacterium | reverse complement strand
TCGGGTGGCGCCTTGATTTTTATGGCACACAGATTTCACAGATTTCACAGATGTCGCATCAAAGAATCCGTGGAATCTGTGGAATCTGTGTGACACTATATTTTGAGGCTTGACTTTCTTGGAAAATTCCTTATCTTTGCAACCGCAAAAAAGCTCTTTTATTTCATTCATTTTAAATCAACCCTAACCATGGACAAGAATTTACTTCAAAAAGCAAAGGCGCCCATGATTGCCTTGATTCTTTTTAACTTGTTTGCTTTCAATATGATAGCAAAAGCACAAAACACCTTCGGCGGTGGCTCTGGTACGTACATGGATCCCTACATCATCTCCACCACCGACCACTGGATTGAGTTAGCAAGCAGTGTGAATGCGGTAAGCAACCCCAGCACATTCTTTAACCAATACTTCCGCTTGGATGCCGACCTCGATTTCAATGGAATCAGTTTCCAGCCTGTCGGTAACTGCTTCCGTTGGTTTGACGGTGATTCTATCGTTTCCCCTCGAATATTCAGTGGAAAGTTCAATGGAAACGGACATTCCATCAAGAATGTAACATACCATAGCGACAATGATTTTGAAAACGGACAAGGTGTCGGGCTTTTTGGATATGCAGGAAACGCTTTCATCCAAAACCTTACTTTGGCAGGCAACTCCACCATCACGGGATACAACCATGTGGGAGGCATCGTAGGCAAACTTGAGAGCAACAGCACGGTTACAAACTGCCTTGTGGAAGAAGGCGTAACCATCGCCCAAGCACCCGTCTCAAGTTGTAGTGGGACTTTCGGCGGCATTGTGGGTATGTGTATGGGCACTTACATCTTTGTTAACAACTGTTTCTCCTATGCCACAGTTGCCTACACTTGCGATGAAGCTACTCCTAATTACATAGTTGGTGTCGGCGGAGTAGTGGGTGCTACGGGATGGTACAATTCCAATCCCATTATCGAAATAAGAAATTGCGGGTCTTTCGGGCAAGTGACGGGAATCACTTATGTCGGAGCCATTTGTGGATATCGGGGTAATGGAGGTTCTGTTACAAGCTGTTATGTAGGTGGCAACTGCACGACTGGAGCCATCGGTGTGCAGGGTTCTCAGTATGGCACCGACGAGGGCATTGATATTAAGCATGTTTGTGCAATCTTTTGCGGAAAGAATGTTGGGGCGACTTACCACACCCAAGGTCTTGCGTCATGCAACGGCAAGACCGTTTATGAATACAACGAAAGTGTTAGGCTCACACTGGAATACACAGGTGCTCCTCCAACTGGCTATACAATTTGGGATGCCCACTATGAAGTGGACGGCGGCACGCTCAACAAGGATCCTTGGTATCCCGATTATATCGATCATGCCAACAACAGATACATATTAAGACTGCCTTCACAACCCAAGTCCACTATCACTTTCGTGTCTTTGGACCTGTTGCGCGACATCTCATATGAGCCTTGGGTACGCATTACCGTTCCGGCATGTCTATACACTGGTGAAAATCATACCCCCCAACCTCTCGTCATCGACACGAAAGACGGTGCGTCAGATACGCTTCGCAGAAACATCGACTATTCAATCTCTGCAGGAGGGGATTTGGATCCATCCTATTGCGATCCTGGCAATTATTCCATTTTAATTGAGGGCAAAGGCGACTTTAGGGGTGATGCCCTCAAAGTGTTCACTATTTTTGAACTTGACCCCGATTTCAGTGAAGGCAGCGGCACCGAAACCGACCCATACATCATCCGCACCACTGAGCAAATGGATGTTTTGGCGGCGAAGGTCAATGCTGGAGATGAAAAGACAGGCGTCTGTTTCCGGTTGGAGGCCGACCTCGACTACACGGGAAAGACTTATACCCCAGTGGGAAACGCCAATTATGGTTTTCGTGGCATTTTCGATGGTAATGGCCACACCATCAGCAATGTGAACCTTAATATCAATCAGGACAATGTGGGGCTTTTCGGCTCACTTGGCGGCACGGTGAAAAACCTTACCTTCGACAACAGCAACATCCAGAATAGTGGACGTTTCATCGGAGGCATTGCTGGCTCTTGCAATGGAGGAACCATTAAAGGATGTATCGTAACCAACAACGTGAACATTAATGGTACACAAAACGTTGGCGGCATTGTCGGAGAAGTCACACAATGGGGAAGAATCGACAACTGCCTCAGCTTGGCTCAATCCATAGTAGGTTCAAGCAAGGTTGGAGGAATAGCTGGTGATGTTTCCTCTGCCATCCTCACCAACAACTATTACGCAGGCTATTACAATGTGGGAGGCATCAATGGAAACGATGTGACTGGAGCGGTGCGCGGATATGCTATCACCAGCGAGAACGGCATTACGGTTGGCTTGGAAGGCAGCACGGGTTTGGCCTACGGCGGTGTGGTTTATGGCGGCCAAGGACAAGAAATCGTGTTGACGCTAAACGTGGGTATGAGCAACAACCCATTGCCGCAGTGCTACTCCATCAGCGCAGGCATCCTCACCTACAACGACAACGGCACCTACACCGTCATTTTGCCGATGCAGAATGTCATCATAGGCTTCCTAAACGATTTGATAGAGTCAAACGGTATGCATTATTTGCTTTCTTGCGACGACAGCCATACAGCCATCCTCATTCACAGTGATTCCTACGCCACGATGGAAGCCATTTCCGTTGAGGATTTTGAATATCAAGGAACCCAATACACCGTCACTGAGATTGCCGCTAATGCCTTCGACGGTTGCGAACACCTGAAGTGGTTCGACTGCCACTCCAACATCCTCTCCATCGGCGACCATGCTTTCCGCAACTGCGACAGCCTTGAATATGTGGGACTCTACGAAGTACACACACCGCCCACCGTGGGCGAGGGC
>JAFWRA010000058.1 GCA_017508895.1 Bacteroidales bacterium | reverse complement strand
GGGGTTTTCGCTTTGATGGCGGCTTTGATAGTGGATTACGCAGGCGATATGGGCATCATCTCCGCCTTGGGTATGTACGCCCTGACAGTTGTTTTGGCCTTGGCGGTCATCATCGTTTTGGTTTATCCCACGCTGCTGCGCGTTTTCAGCAAGAAGAAGTTGGGGCAGTTCTTCAAGGCTGTGTTCCCTGTGCAAATGCTGGCTTTTTCTACCAGTTCGAGTGCGGCCACCTTACCGTTGACGATGGAACGCACCCAAAAGCATTTGGGTGTTTCGGAGGAGGTCTCCAACTTCGTGCTTCCCGTGGGTGTGACCATCAACATGGACGGCACGAGTTGTTATCAGGCTGTGGCGGCGGTGTTTTTGGCCCAAGTGATTGGCTTGGACCTGACTTTCAGCCAAATGCTGCTCATTTTGGCCACGGCCACCATTTCGTCCATCGGCACGCCGGGCATCCCGGGAGGTTCCATCGTCATGCTGATGATAGTATTGGATTCGGTCGGCATCCCGATTGAAGGCTTGGCACTCATTTTAGGCATTGACAGGCCTTTGGATATGCTGCGCACGGTGGTCAACGTGACGGGCGACACGACTGTGGCCTGCATTGTTGATGACACGAAAAAATAGGCCTTTTACCAAAGTCTTTTGTAAAGTTTCTTTATTTCTTCACGTCAGTCATCGTCTTGCGACAATGGGTCGTAGGTGGACTTGATGTTCAGCGTCGTTATCTTGTCCGTGCTGTTGTAAGTGGTGTCGATTTTGATAAGTCCTGTCTTCTCCATGATGACGATAAGGCCATGATGGTCAAATGGTTTGGTCTTGTAAACCAATGTGAAACAGCAATTTGGAAGGGCGTTGTCCGTCACGACGTTGATTGAGTCGCCATTTGGATTAATGCCATTCTGCCACGCTTCGTAGATCCAAGCCTGCCCTGCAAAATTCGAAGTGTTTCCGAAATAGTAATTGGTGTCGGTATCGAAAAAGAAACTCTTTTCCTGTCTGATACTATCATTGCGAACCAGCACGGGCCGGACTTCCAAACTGAAATTCCCGTTTTCTAAAGTTACGACGGTGTTGCTCACTTGGCCGAATGCCAATGCCATCGGGATAGCCATCACGCTGTTGTTGAGGATGTGCAATCCCATGGACCACAGAATGTTGTGGTTGATGACGAGATAGGAGGCCACAAGACCACAGCCAAGCTTGTGGACCACTCCCACAATCGTTATGAACATGCTTTCTCCATAGTTATCCGCATGCGCCCAAGCAAAGAGGACGGTCGATAGTATCATAAGGGCAAAGAGCCGCTTTTTTTTGTTGTCGTGAAAGAGCAGGAATATCGCAACGCCACAGACCGCCACAAGGAGTGGAAGCCACAAATTGATGGCCATGCTCCATAGGGCCATGAGGACAATGGAAATGATGCCGGTCCTTTGTTTGTCATTACCCCATAGGCGGAAACTGATTTCTTCGATGATTGGCCCAACGACACCTATATAAATCATCATTGCCCCAATACCATAACGGTACATCATTAAGTAAATATAATCCATAAATGGATTGCCCGATTCTTCGAACGCAGAAGGATTGATGAAAGAATAAGCAATCAATACGGCAAGGCATATCACCATGACGCCCAATCCCCACCAGAGCGCCCAACGGAAAAGTCGCGGCTTGCGGGTGGATGTGGCGGTTATGTTTTCGATTGTGTCCATAGTCTCATTGAGTTTTCAATGGGGCAAAACTACACATTTTTCTTGACTTTTTTAATTGTGTAATTCAAGGATTTTTCTTAATTTTGCCAAAAATCTAATGCGATGCCTTTTGAGGATTACCTTAATCACAAAAACGCCGAAGTGAGGCCAACACTCCTTTGGGAGTATGACCTTTCCAATTTCGATTGGCAGCAGATGCGCAATGAGGTTGTACAGCGCGTGTTGGAACGCGGTCGGATGGACGATTTTTATGCCATTCTCAACCTGTACGGTGTGGAGGGCGTGAAGGCGGCCTTGCGTGAAATCCCCTACATGAACGACAAGGACATGAATTTTGCCTGCGTCGCGTTTGATTTGAGGAAGGAGGAACTGAAATGCTACACAAGGAAACAATCGATGCCGCTACATTGGAACTCCTGAAAAGGCTGATGGGTGATGAGCGCCTGCAAGGTTTTGTGCTTGTAGGCGGAACATCGCTTGCACTCCAGATGGGGCATCGAATCAGCGTTGATTTGGACTTGTTCATCGAAAAGGAATTTGAGGCGGACGAGTTGCGTGAGTATTTGGAGCGATACTATCATTTGCAAACGGATTATTTGGCTTTTGCGACGGTCAAAGGGGAAATCGAGGGAGTGCAGGTGGATTGTATTGCCCATGCTTATTCTTGGCTGAAGCCTTTTGTTTTGGAGGAAGGTGTCAGATTGGCCAGTTTGGAGGACATTTGTGCAATGAAACTGAATGCGATTGCGGGCAATGGCACAAGAATCAAGGATTTCGTGGATGTGGCTTATCTTTCCTCAATGTTCTCGTTAGAGCAAATGCTGAAGTTTTACGAAGAAAAGTATCATGCCAATCCATTGATGCCGTTGAAGGGAATCGTGTATTTCGCCGACATCAACAAGAATGCACCCGTAAAAATGGCGAATGGAAAGCCGTTGGACTGGAAAAGCATCGAGAAGCGGCTTTTGGCAATGGAGAAGTTTCCGCAGAGAGTTTTCCCGCGGTTGTAAAGTTTCTTTACAATAGTTTTATTGCTGCCTCAAATCAAACTCGCAGAGTTCATCATAAAACTCGCGTAACCTTTTGACATTGACCGGTGGGAAAGGACTCGTTTTGAGCACAATATATCGGTTCATACTCTCGGCCGATAAGGTGTGCGCATGTGTTCGTGGCTCCATTGGGCGACTTTTTCTTCGGTGAGGTCGCCGTTGTCCCAAAGCCTGTCGATTTCTTTCTGCAAGCGCGAGTTCAAGAACTGCACAATGACGTTTTTCAATGCGGCGACATCTTCTTCTTGGGTGATGCAGGAGAGCATGTTGAGCACCTCGTATTGTGCAGGAGAAATGGTGGTGAGTTGTGCCATGATGTTGTTGGTTGTTACAGTGGGCAAAATTATACATTTTTTCGGAAATGTGCAGATTTGATTTGTCGGTTTCATCGGATTTGTAAAATCCGATTGTAAAGTTTCTTTACACCACTGTAAAGAAACTTTACACTTTTTATAGAGATGATTTTTGTAAATAATTGGTTTTTAATATTTTACAAATTTGGCACAAAATATGTTTGGCCGAATGCATATTTATAAATGTGTAAAGTATGAAAACCAACAAAATTGCAATTCTAACTACCTTGTTTTTGATGACGGGCGCGAGCCTCATGGCGCAGGACACTGTCACGATGAACCTCAAAGAATGTATGCGTTATGCCGTGGAACATTCCACCAAAATCCGAATCCAGCAAGCCAGCAACCGCGACGCGCAAATCGACCGCCGCGATGCCATCCTTGCTGCCTTCACGCCATATTTGGGTGGCAGCAGTTCCGCCTCTTACAGTTTTGGCCGAAGCCTCGACCCTGAGACGAACACCTATAGCGTCGTCACCTCGTTTTATAATGGCTACAGCCTCTCGGCGGGGATTACCTTGTTTAATGGCTTCCAAGCCGTCAACAACCTGAAAATCACCAAGACGGCGCAACTGATGGGCCTCACCAAAGAG
>JAFWRA010000057.1 GCA_017508895.1 Bacteroidales bacterium | reverse complement strand
GCAAAAATTAGATTGCAAAGACATGGCAAGAAGGGTCAACCCTTCTATCACATCGTAGTTGCCGACTCTCGCTCACCACGTGATGGTAAATTCATTGAGAAATTAGGCACCTACAACCCGCTCACCAACCCCGCTCAGATCAACATCAAGTTCGACAGAGCCCTGTATTGGTACAGCGTTGGCGCTCAGCCCACCGACACTGCTCGTTCACTGCTCAGCAAGACCGGCGTCATGATGAAGTATCACCTGATGCGTGGTGTCCAGAAAGGCGCTATGACTGAGGAACAAGCTGAAATCAAGTTCCAGAACTGGATGAAGGAGAAGGAAGCCCGCAACGCCAACATCGTGAAGGCTGACGAAGAGAAGGCCCGTGGCGAGAAGAAGACCCGTCTGGAAGCCGAGAAGCAAGTCAACGAGGCTCGCGCTGCCGAGCTCGCCAAGAAGAGACTCGCTGAAATGGAAGCCAAGAAGGCTGCTGAAGCCGAAGCCGCCGCTGAGGCCGCTGCCGCTGAAGCTCCCGCTGAGGAAGCCCCAGCCGCCGAAGCTGAAGCTCCTGCAGAAGCCTAATCGGAATATTTCAGAAAAAAGAAAACCGCTCCATTTCGGGCGGTTTTTTTTATTTTTGCCGATTGAAAAACAATTGAAATATGAACACCATTCTTACCTATTCAGAGAAGTCAAAACTCTATGAACTGATTGCAACAAACCCAAAGCTGCTGCCCCTCCTACCCCGCTTTGGCATCCAACTCGGATTTGGTGACCACAGTGTAGCTGAAGTGTGCCAAGCCAATAGTGTCGATACCAGGCTTTTCCTCCTCATCTGCCGAATATACACCAATGAAAAAGTCTCTATCCTTCCTAAGGACATAGAAGCCATCAACATGGATGGTCTCCTACCTTATCTTCTTGCATCACACAAGTACTACCTCGACGAGCGTTTCCCCCACATTGAGGAGCACTTGCAACACATCATTGACGCAGGTGGAGCGAAATACGGCAACATGCTCAACCACTTCTACACCGAGTATAAGCAAGAGGTGGAAAGGCATTTCAAATACGAAGAGGAAGAGGTTTTCCCTTACATCGAGGCACTGCGCAAAGGACAGACCTCGACCAATTTCAGTATCGAACAGTTTCGCAACAACCACAGCAATATTGAGGACACGTTAGAGGACATGATGAACATCCTCATCAAATACCTTCCGGGCGACATCCTTCCTAAAGAACGCGTCGAAATCTCTGCCGATATCATCGAGCTCTCTGCCGACCTTATCAGTCACTCCCTTATTGAGGATCAGATACTTATACCCTATGTTGAAACCCTCGAAAAACCAAACCATGAGTAACCGAGTCATCATCTGCGAAGCCTCGGAAATCATCACCGCAGGGCTTTACGAAATCATTCAAGGCATGGACGGTTTCGATGTCGTAGCTCGCTTAGACACACCTGAATGCCTCTCTGAGAAAATCATCGCAACCGACGCCAACACACTCATCATCAATCCTAACCTCCTTGGTTTCAGCGACCGTTACCTGCCGCAACAACTCATCAAGGAGTATCCGCAATTCACAATCATCGCTTTGGTAACTGCTTACATCGAGCTTCCCGCATTGAAATCATACAACGGTGTTATCGAAATCAATGACCCGAAGCAAAAAGTCATTGCCAAGATGAAACAGTTTGCCCAAGACAACGACAAACAGGAAAAAACCGAAGATGTGGAACTCTCGAAACGCGAAATCGATGTGCTGGTGGCAGTGGCTAAAGGCATGATGAACAAAGAGATAGCTGACCAGATGAACATCTCTATTCACACTGTCATCTCGCACCGCAAGAACATCACGCGCAAGACCGGTATCAAATCGGTGTCGGGTCTCACGGTGTATGCGTTGTTGAATAATCTGATTGACGAGAACGAAGTCTACAAATAAAACTAGGGCTGACACAAAAGCCAGCCCTTATTAAATCCATGATTTCTCTGATTATTTCACCACAGAAATCTGTCTCATGCTAACACCGTTTCTCGTGCTGATGCGAACCAAGTACGTTCCCTCCTCAACATCCGCAAGACTGATGTTCACCACTTCGCCATCCACAGAAGCGTCGTAAATGATTTGGCCAAGCGTATTAATTAAGGTGATGCGATTCAGGCCTTCTGCTTCAATGGTAACCTGATCATAAGCAGGATTTGGATACACATTGACGTCCTTTTGCATCTCGTTCACGCCATCTGTATGAGCAGTGACATAGTCATGAATACCGTCCACAGACATGGCTGGTACCGATTCACACACACCGCCCACAATTGTATTGATAGCCGTCACCTGATAATAATAGGTCTCAGCACTGGTATCATTGTCATCAAAATGCATGTCCGTTCCAGTGGCAATGCCAATCAAATCATAATTCTGGCCATCAACGGAACGATAGACATAATAGCCGTATGTTTGGCTCGTCGTGCCCGACCAAACCACATTCGTGACAGTGATATTGTCAATCACCAAAGAATAATTCGACACCTGGGTGAAATGACGGAAACCGAGGTAAATCTCCTGACCTTCGTATGCCGAGAGGTCGACAGAATAGGCGTGATACGGATAGCCGGAATCCCATTCGGCAATGGTTGCAATGTTCATACCGTCACTAGAAGCAACGGCCACTCCAAAATGTTCCGTCGGATATGAAGGATCATAACCCGAAGCATAAAACGTCATCGAGGCATTCTCCATCACCTTGATTTTTGGCATGAAGGCATAGTTGTCAGGCCGAAGCGAGCCCAAACCATTCATATAGGAAAACGAACTCAGTGAGGCATTGGTGTTGGTCGTGTTCACCGAGCCATCCGAGTTCATACCTCCACCATTATAGATGCCAAAGATCTGTCCGTCGCCATCGTCATCGAGGAAGGTCCAGCCTTGTGGGTCTTCTTCAAAACCAGTGTAAATCTCGCGTTCCCACGAAATCCTCACTTTATCACCCAAATTCTCTGCTTTGAGGTATTTGGGAGCGACACAGTCCAACTCAGCTTCAGCACATTGAGGAGTAGCAAGGGCATAATAGTCACCTGTCTCGCGACTGCCCTCTTGGATGATACGGATGCAATAAATAGAGGTATAACGGTTCACCTCGTGGGTGAAAGAAGTCTCACCGTGATTGAGTGTGGCAATCAACTCATTATCAGCATAAACCAATGCACCTATGGCAGGACGCGTCACCTCAGCCTCAACGCCAGTCACTTTGATGTCATCGACGCAGAGGAAATAGGTCTCGCCCGTCGTGTTGAAGTGGCGAATGGCGACATAGATCTGCTGTCCGGCATAGGCCGAAAGGTCAGCGGTGTATTCAGTGTAGGTACCCGTGCTGTTCCATTCCTGAATCATAGTGAAATCGGCGGGGTTGGAATTGCCCGAAGTAGAAACGGCTACGCCGAAATGCTCTGGGTCAGGAGCTATGCCAGGCATGTCGGCATCGCAGGCCATAAAAGAGATGCGAGCTTCTGCTGTGGCTATCAAGCGAGGAGTAACAATGTAATTGTCGGGATTGAGTGGGCCAGGACCAGACATCCATGAGAAGGAGCGCAAACCGATACCTCCTCCGTAGCCGCTCCATGGATACACGCGGAAGTTCTGCCCATCGTTGTTGGCGTCAATGAGGGTGAGATCCATCAAGGTGCTGTCGGCGAAGTCGTAATACAGTTCATCGAGTGGGAAAGGAGCCGACATCGTTGGCAATGTCCATGAAAGTTGAACCGTTGAGCCGTCACTTTGTGCCTGGAGCCCATTGGGCGAACCTTGGAAATGGTCGGGCGTGCGGTAAGTCCAAGCGTATTCGTTCTCAATCATTGCGCCATCCTCATAATAAGCACGGATGGTGGTCGTGTGATTCGAGCCGTCCGCAAAACCGTTGGTATTCAGCAAATAACTAGTGCCAAAATGATTCTGAGCCACTGTCTGACCATCAAGAACAATGTCACTACCGATATAAAAACCGGCGTTGACGTTTCCGACGAAAACATTGTCAATGCAAATGGCGAACTTGTCGGTGCAGTTGAAATGGCGGATGGCAAGATAAACCTCCTGACCTGAATAAGCGGAAAGGTCAACGGAGTACACATGCCAATTGCCCTGACGGGTTTTGTTGTCTTTCGCAGTCAAATTACATTCCTGAAGCATGGTGAAAGCCGAGGGGTTGTCATTGACCGTCGTCGAAATAGCTACGCCAAAATGCTCGGCGGGATAAGCCTCGTCCATAGCACTGGCATGAAAAAGTATCTCGCCGTTTTCAGGAACAATCAAGCGGGGCGAAACCATGAAATTGTTGGGCGTGAGCGGCGAAGTAGTGGCATTGTCGTAGGAATACGACACCAACATACCATCAGAGCCACCGTGACCCATGCCGCCTGTGGCAGGCAGTTGCCAATTGTGACTGTCGCCGTCGGCATCGATAAGGGTCCAGTCGAGGATGCGGCCTTCTTCAAAGTCCTCCTCGAAATCCCAATAGTAAGCTCCATCGGGAGAATAAACGCCTGGCGCGTGGTAAATCACATAGCCCGAGGCCGAAACATAGTTTTCAATGCCCTGTTGGGCTTTTGCTCCGAAAGAAGCGGTCATCAGTAGTGCCATTGCCAGAAATGGCAAGAGGTGTTTTCGCATAAAGAAATGTAATTAATGTGAATTTAAATTGGGCTGCAAAGGTAGGGTTTTTATCCTGACAATCCAAAATCTTAAAGCAAATCCAAATAAAAACGCCCTTTCCTCTTTGATAAAAAGAAATAATCGCTACCTTTGCACATCATTTCAACTGAACTAACAATTATGGCAAAAAACATCGAAGAAATCAAAGCCGCGTTAGCCTCCTACGGCATCACCGGCGCAAAAGACATTTATTATAATCCGAGTTACGAGCAACTCTTTAAGGACGAGATGGACCCCGCCCTAACCGGCTACGACAAAGGCGTGTTGACCGAACTCAATGCCGTCAACGTGATGACCGGCATCTACACCGGCCGTTCGCCCAAGGACAAATACATCGTCATGGATGCCAAATCGAAGGACACCGTGTGGTGGACCACCGAAGGCTACAAGAATGACAACCACCCGATGAGCGAAGAAGTATGGGGTAAGGTGAAAGACCTCGCCAAGAAGCAACTCAGCGGCAAAAACCTCTATGTGGTTGATGCCTTCTGCGGCGCCAACAAGGACACTCGCATGGCCGTCCGTTTTATCATGGAAGTGGCATGGCAAGCCCATTTCGTGCTCAACATGTTCATCAAGCCTACGGCTGAGGAACTGGCTGACTTCAAGCCCAATTTCACCGTTTATACCGCCTCGAAAGCCAAGGTCTACAACTACAAGGAACTCGGCCTGAACAGCGACACCTGCGTGGCCTTCAATGTGAGCTCACGCGAGCAAGTGATTCTGAACACCTGGTACGGTGGCGAGATGAAGAAAGGTATGTTCTCGATGATGAACTACTACCTGCCGCTGCAAGGCATCGCCGCCATGCACTGCTCCGCCAACACCGACATGAAGGGCGAAAACACTGCCATCTTCTTCGGCTTGAGCGGCACTGGCAAGACCACCCTTTCGACCGACCCGAAGCGCTTGCTCATCGGCGACGACGAGCACGGCTGGGACGACGAAGGCGTGTTCAACTTCGAAGGTGGCTGCTATGCCAAGGTCATCAACCTCGACAAGGAGAGCGAGCCTGACATTTACAACGCCATCAAGCGTAACGCCCTATTGGAGAATGTCACCGTCGATGCCAACGGCAAGATCGACTTCAAGGACAAGAGCGTGACCGAGAACACCCGCGTCTCCTACCCCATTGAACACATCGAGAAGATCGTGAAAAACGTGCGTCCCATCTCGGCTGGTCCTGCTGCCAAGAATGTCATCTTCCTCAGTGCCGACGCCTTCGGCGTGTTGCCTCCCGTCAGCATCCTGACGCCCGAACAATGCAAGTACTACTTCCTGAGCGGTTTCACCGCCAAGTTGGCTGGCACCGAGCGCGGCATCACTGAGCCTACTCCTACCTTCAGCGCCTGCTTCGGCCAAGCCTTCCTTGAGCTACACCCGACCAAGTACGCCGAAGAACTGGTGAAACGTATGGAACAAAGCGGCGCCAAGGCTTACTTGGTGAACACCGGCTGGAACGGCACGGGCAAACGCATCAGTATCCGTGACACGCGTGGCATCATCGACGCCATCCTTGATGGTAGCATCGAAAAAGCTCCAACCAAGATGATCCCGTACTTCAACTTCGAAGTACCGACCGCACTGCCAGGCGTCGACCCGAACATCCTTGACCCGCGCGACACCTACTCCGACAAGAACGCTTGGGAAGAGAAAGCCAAAGACCTCTCCTCGCGCTTCATCAAGAACTTCGAGAAGTTCACGACGAATGCTGCTGGCAAGGCTTTGGTGGCTGCTGGACCTAAACTTTGATTGGTCTCACGCAAAGATTTTTTTCACGCAGAAATCGCAGAACTATGAGAATGGACGAGCCGCTCCGATTGGGGCGGCTTGTTTTGCGTTATGCTTGCGCATTGTCAAAAATTTGAGGGTTTCTATGGTTGCTCATCATCAAAACCAACATCTTTTCCATTCGGATGTGATTTTTTTTGTATTTTTGCACCCATAATAATAATTGGAGTTTTATTAATCATCAACAAAATCAATAAAAATGAAGAAAACCATTAGAAAATTCGTTCCCGCAATGCTCGTTCTCGTAGCATTGGCAACCCTTTCGTTCATGGCCAAAGACAACGTCACGCTCAGACTCCGTCCGCAACAAGACAAGACCTATACCCTCACTTCAAAAGCAAACATGATGATGATGATGGAAGTGCAAGGTCAAACCATGAACATGTCACAGAATCTGGAAACCCGCCAAACTTTCACTACGAAAGAAACAAGCGATGCAAAATCCACCTTTGAGACCCAAATTGAGGCCCTAAAGTTGTCCATCTCACAAATGGGCATGAAATTAGAGTATGACTCTGAACATCCAGAAAAGACCAGTCCCATGTTGGCCGGGCAGACCTCAGAAATGGAGAAAGCTTTAAACAAGCCCACCATGGTATCTTACAGCGCATTGGGCACTGCCATCGACTCGCTTGAAATTGAAATGAGCCAATTAGCCGCCGCCATCATTGAACTTCCAGAAGAAGAACTGAGTGTGGGTAGTACCTGGAACACCAACAAGACGCAAAACGCCAACGGGATTGAAATCACTGCCAAAATGACTTACACCGTCACCGCCATTTCCAAGAAGAGTGTCGATGTGAGCTTCAGCGGTACGGCAGAAGGCAACAACGATGTAAGCGGTACCTATAGCGGCACAGCAAGCATTGATCCTCAAACCGGTATTATCATTCAAAGCGCCAACAAGTCCAATATCTCCATGACCATGAACGAACAAGGCATGAGTATCCCTGTGACCATGGTGGGCAACACAACTGTTGAAGTGAAATGATTTAAGAAACCGAGGATTTCGATATGTAGGACTGACAGCACACCTGTCGGTCCTACTTTTTTTTCGACAAACCATTCCAGCCACAGATTATTTCCTACCTTTGTAACTTCAATTATAATCCATATCATTATGAAACAAACCTTTACCTTGATTACCTTGATGCTATTGGCTTTTTCAGCCATGGCACAGAACACCAAGCCACAACCCCTCACGCAAGAGGAATTCGAAGCCTTGTGTCCTACCCCTCCCATGGGATGGAACAGCTGGAACAAATTCGGTTGCAACGTCAGCGAGAAACTGCTGATGGAAGCTGCCGATGCCATGGTAGCTTCGGGCATGAAGGAGGCAGGCTACGAGTACATCGTTGTGGACGACTGCTGGCAGGTGGACCGCGATGCCGACGGCAACATCGTGTGCGACCCTGAGCGTTTCCCGCATGGCATGAAGTATGTGGCCGACTACATCCACTCCAAAGGGCTGAAGTTCGGACTGTATTCCTGCGTTGGCACCCACACCTGCGCTGGTCGTCCAGGTAGCATGGGACACGAATATCAAGATGCGCTCTATTACGCACGCAATGGCGTCGACTACCTGAAGTATGACTTCTGCAACAACCGTGAGACCAACTCCAAGACTGCGTACACCATCATGCGTGAAGCCATAAAAGAGGCTGGTCGTCCCATTGTCTTCAGCATCTGCGAATGGGGCAGCACGAAGCCTTGGGAATGGGCGCAAGGCATCGGTCACCTCTGGAGAGCCACGGGCGACATCATCAACTCATGGGAAGGTCGCGCCGATTGGGGCGGACACGGCATGGTACACATCATCGATTTGATGCAAGACCTCTACCCTTACAACGGTCCAGGCCATTGGAACGATCCTGACATGCTCGAAGTCGGCAATGGAGGCATGAACGCCATCGAAGACCAAAGCCACTTCTCCATGTGGTGCATGTTTTCAGCCCCGCTGATGGCGGGTAACGACCTCAACAACATGAGCGACGACACCAAGCGCATCCTCACCAACAAGGACGTCATCGCCATCGACCAAGACCCGCTCGGCATCCAAGCCCATCTCTCCGTCGCCATGGGCGACCGCCAGATTTGGGTGAAACAATTAGTCAACGATGAATGGGCCGTTTGCTTCTTCAACCGCGGTGACGATGTTTGGAATCTCAACTTCAACTGGAGTGATATACCCGAACTACGCAAATCGGGAAGTGAATACAGTGTCTACGACCTCTGGCAACACAAGACCATCGCCAAGTCAACAGCAAAGAATGTTGTTTCAAGCATTCCCTCCCATGGTGTGTTGATGGTGCGGTTGACGCCTGTCAAATAATTGCCAAAAAGCATCAACAAGCAAAGCCCGCTGATTTGCTTCGGCGGGCTTTGTTGTTAAGGGGATTGCAAATCCCTATTTCGAACCAGTCGGATTGCAAATCCGACTTAACCGTTTCTCTAATTCTTGACTTAATTGAGCATGACCGGCATGAGCAGCATGAGCAGGTCTTCGGCCTCGTTTTCGTTGCCCACGGGGGTAAGGATACCCGCACGGTTGGGAGCCGACATCTCCAATTTCACTTCCTCTGAATCGAAGTTGCCAAGCATTTCTTGGAAGAAGCGTGAATTGAACCCGATTTCCATATCATCGCCTGTGTAACTGCAAGCGAGACGCTCCTTGGCTTCATTGTAGAAATCGATATCCTCAGCAGTCAGCATGATTTCCTGTCCCGTAATACGGAAACGCACCTGGTGTGTGGCTTTGCTGGAGAACACGGCCACACGGCGGATAGCCGCAAGGAAAGTCTGACGGTCAATAGTCAGCTGGTTGGGATTCTGCTTCGGAATGACAGCCTCATAGTTGGGATAGCGGCCTTCGATAAGACGGCAAATCAACATATAGTCTCCGAAAACGAAAGAGGCATTCGTCTTGTTAAACTCCACACGCACTGGTTCGTCGGCCAATGTGGCAAGAATGTTTTTCAGCTGGTTGATGGGTTTCTTAGGCATAATGAATGAAGCCACATTTTCCGACTTGACATCCATCCTTCTGTAACGTACCAACTTATGGGCGTCAGTAGCCACAAAAGTCAGGTAGTTCTCTGTCATTTCCATCAACACGCCTGACATAATAGGACGAATTTCATCCATTCCCGTGGCAAAGACGGTCTTTTCGAAGCCCTTAGCAAGCACATCGGCAGGAATTTCCCAAACTGAAGTATCCGCCATCGCAGGAAGTTGCGGGAACTCATCGCTCTTGTGGCCCGCCAGTTTATATCGACCTTCTCCTGCAATCAGCTCCACCGCCAAAGTGTTGTTATCGACCGAAACCGTAATGGGTACATCGGGGAAGTTTTTCATGATTTCCAGCAACAGGCGCGCGGGAATGGTCACCTCTCCCGTGCCTTCCACCATGTCGGGAACAAGACTGACCGTCATGGTCACGTCAAGGTCTGACGAAGTAATCTTCAGTTGATCCTCGTCCAAATGGAACAGGAAATCATCCAAAATTGGCAACGTGTTCTTTGAGCCGATAACACCGCTTAAGGCTTGCAGGCTCTTCAATAGTTTAAGGCTTGATACTATGAATTTCATCGTAATATAGGTTTTTATTTCTTTCAAATTTGAAGTTGTAAAAGTACAAATAATTGAAACATGAAGGGCTTTTTATCGAAAAAAAATCTCATTTATTAGAATCCTCCAAAACTCAGCCCAGCATATTTCAGGCGGTTGAGAAAGTCGAGCATCGATTCGTATGGTACCGCCACATATTGGAAACGCTTGTCATCCTTAGTCCTGGTGCGGTATTTCTCCTTCGTGTCGGAAAGCCGTTGGTTGATGTCGGAGAAAGTGCAATGAACTTGGAATTGTCCGTCACCGCTATTATAATTAATATAAGTCTGGAACATGTCGTTTTGGAAGAAATAGGTGATATTGCCCAAACGGCGGTCAAAGACCACGCATCCGTCAACATATTTGTTCACAATGTGATTGCCGAAGTTACCCAACCCAATCTTTCCCACCGAAACGAAAGCATGAAGCTTTTCGTTCCAAACCATCTTTAGGTCGGGAATCACGATGGTATTGGCATAAAAATCTGACGATTCCATTTGAGGATAGCCTTCAAGCTCAATGGCTTTCTGCCGTTCTTCTGTCTTCTCTTCATCGTTTTCAGAACGGTAGTAATGCAAATACTGTGTCTCTGTCAAATCGATGGAAGCGCCATCAATATTGGCAAACACCTCAGCCATGGCTTCCAAGGCCTTGTCATCAAAAACTGGAACGTTGAAAACATTGAGACCCTCAAGCGTCAGACTGTCATTGGGATACTGGGTGTATTTTCCATGCACAACAAACTTGGCCAAAGGCGTGTCAAGGCCCAAATCAAAGCTGCCTTCACCGCTAACGACACCTCGCGAATTCAAGTCAACGTAGGAATCATACTGGGTTTCGTCAGTCACCACAAAACGCAAGCTGTCGGCATCAAACCACAACGTTCCGTTTGCAGGTGCAGTATTATCGAGTTCCTTCCTTCCCTCTTTAGGTGTGAGAAACGAGCCGAAATAGCCACCGTCGATGGCTAATTCATAATAGAGGCCGTTCGTCATTCGCGAATCTTCCTCACGAATTCTATCAACATCAACAGGGATGCGGATTGAAGCAGGATCAATCGTAGTGGACGAGACGAACCAATGGTTCAAAGCAGCAATGGAATCTTGCATCCTCTCTTCAAGACCTGTCGTGGGGTTGAAATCATCGAGGATAAGATGCTCTTCCATATTTGTCGTATCAGTCGGCTCTTCGGCAGGATCAGGGACCTTAACAATTACAGGCTCCTCAAAAGCCAGAAGCGCAAAGTGTCCATCATAATAACCGAACTCGTCAGTGGCTTTCAAGGTCAAACGTCCTTGGAAACCGAACTGGGTATTCAATTTAAACTCCGATGTGTCAGCAATATGCGCATAACCATGAGTGATTCCATCCAAAGGAACAATGGTATCCATCTGAATTGGTGTGCTGCTGCCCTCCGCATTGACGTAATCCCAAACACCTTGGGCGTTGTAATAGTTTCTGCTATGGATATTCACTACAGCATTTTTATATAAGTGAAAACCATTCAAAGTGTCGGCCAACAAGTCGCCATTCACCGGTTCAAGTTTCGAATCCGCATTGATGTCTATGTCGTGCATATACGGAAACACGGCAGCATCGGCCACACGAATGATTTTCACATCATGGGCATGAATCACATAGTTGGTCATGTCATAATCTGCACTCATGCTGTAGAATTGCAGCGAGTCTTGTTCTGGCACAAGCGAGATAAACTTTGAGGCATTGTTATGTATCGCCAACAATTCCTCACGTGTCGTTGCAGAGGCATAGTCACCAAAGCTTTCCACGGGATTGTGAAGATGCAGGCTATTGGTGGCCATATCCCATTCCGCTTCTTTCAATGAGCAGATATACTGATTCATAGGAAAGTCCAAATTACTATTCTGATTGAGATAATCGTATTGGACTTTTTGCGCATCGAAGTCGACATTAGCCCGGTAGTTGGTAGCGGTGAAAGCAATATTGGCAGTGTCGGCGGAATAAAGGAGGAAGTTGGCCGAATCAGCCACAAAGGTTCTGGCATCCAAGGCAAAATGGTCGGAATCAAACTCAGTCAGACCGAAGCGCAACTTTCCGTCAGCCGCATAGCCATCAGGTGTAAGAATGGTTTTACCTGAAAAATACGTGTCACCGTACATGCAAATAGGTTTGCCGATTGTTTCAGTGGTCAATTCAGGCTTTAGGATGTCCCACTTCAGCCGCAATGCATCAGCCGAGGCCACAGGGAAGCCAGTTCCATCTTCGCGAGGCACCATATTAAACTGATTCGTGATGGCGGTGACTGAATCTAGATAAAACACGAACTGATCTGAATTAAACACAGCCGTCTGATAATCAAGTGTCCCTTCACCGAAGAATCCGCTTGAAGAGAGGAAAACCTTATTGTGATATCGGCCCAAATCGCCATAAACAGGATAAGAAGCCGTTTCGTTTTCCCCGATTTGGTGGACAAAGCCCAATGAATAGTCATCCATGACAACCAAGGGCTGAACAATGTCGGGCATGATGCCGCCAGAGACCAACTCACCTTCGAAGCGAACCTTTTTCATGGAGAGGTCATTCAGGCTATCGACGACAAAAGGATAAAGGCTGTAATAGAACTTTCCTTCCAAATCGTCTGCTGTCATCACAGAGTCAACACTTCCTGGGTTGAACACGCCACCATTGATTTTCCTGTAAAACTTAAATCCCTCAGCCTCACTGTGGAAGATGGGATATTCAGGGGTTTCGTAGCGACTTGATTTATTGTCTCCATGGTCGATTTCCAACCTACCCTGAAGTTTTTCAAGAGTGCCGTCAACAGGAATGACATGATTGTCGTAGCGGGCATAGAAGCGCAGCGAATCAATCTTATTCATCTTGATGGTGAAGTCCTGATAATTGAATTGGCTGTCCTTGGTAAAGAACTCAAACATTCCAGCGAGGATACCGCCTGAAAACTCGAAGTTCTGCTTTTTCTTAAAAACGACACGACCAAAATCTGGCACGATGACCACGCGCTTGCGATCGCTTAAAGATATGGCTGAACCTTCAAAGCCGTCAATCTGACTCGTAATGCCATACACCAGCAAGTCATTGGTATACAAGTCAAGACGAACATTGGGTTGGCGGTTCTTCGTCAATGTATGCAACTTGATGACATCGTAATCAATGACTTCACGATAAGAATCAAGCACATCGAAAAAGCGAGGCAATGCCGTCGCCCATTTTGTGTCCGACTCATACTCAACATAACCCTCTGCCTGCAATTTGAGCATGAGAGAAATCACCTGTTCGATAGGATAACCTAAATATGTGGCCAAATCACCAACCGCAAACCGCACCTGTCGGTCAACATTATCGAAACCTTTCAGGAATTTCTCAATGCGTATCATGGGATGAGCGCCATCGAGACCTTGCAGACGCTTGAAATCATCATGTCGAAAATAATTCACCGACACCACATCTCCCTCACTCATTGGGTTGACGCCTTCCATCCTCCTAAAATCCACCTGATTGTCGTCAATATCCCAATACATGGCCTCCAAGAAGATATCCAAACCGTGGAAATAGTCATGGAAAGGTCCGTCGCCAAAGTCCTTTTCGGAACGGTAGACCATTAACTTTCTGGTCTTATTGTCATAATGTAAGCCCAAATCGTTATGATAGAGGGAATCCATTTCGGTACCCACGGAGTCAATGAGATAAAGACGCATTGCCACATGGTCTGAAACCAACTGTTCGTCCATCGACATCACAAAACGTGGAGCCTCCATCCTAATCACTTCTCTGCCCCCTTGACGAAAATGAAACACTGCCTTGTTATTCACACCGCCAAACACGTCCACTTGATTACCCATCATGCCTATACCGCCTTCAAAGTCAATATTTCTCATCAAATCAGTAATCTCATAATCAGAACGATAAGACCTAACACGAGGAAACATGGTTTTTTCATTGGGCGCATTCACCAATACCTTGTCCTCAAAACGGCAGAGAATATCCTGATCAAAATGCTGACGCTCATGAAAAACCACCGAGTCGATAGCATACTCCGAACGGTTCAAGTCCAAAACATAGAAATCAGGTAAAGTAACAAATACCTTTTCGGGAGGAACGCCGAAGCGCGACCAGTCAGCTCTACCACCAATCCCTTCCAAACGGTTATCTTCTTGATAATAAACGCCTTTGGTATCTTTGAGAACCGATTCATCTTTCTGCGAAGCCAGCACCAACGTGCCATCGATGGTCAACTCGAAATGCTCACTTGACGGGAAGCCCCAAAGCGCATCACGCAACAGCCATTTGGAGTTGCCTTTGGCCGACAACACTTTGTCGACGAAAAGATCCCTACAGGAAACCAAATACTTGTCCACCCCGTTCATCGACTTCTGTACCTTGGCATCGGTGTAGACAATCCAGTTATTCACATCCTTATGTGAGAGATTGGCTGTCGGGATGCGTTGTAGTACTTCTACGAAATGAAAAATATTTGCATAAGCCTTGCTGCCACTCTTTGAATGAAGCCGTTCACAAAGTTGAATGATTGTGTTGGCTTCAGCGTTGCTATAATAGCTTTCCCATACTCCTTGGAAGCCTTGCATAATGGTTGCAGCCTCTTCACGGTCTTGCTTCGAGGTGGACGAGCCCAAATAAGTAGCGAGTTGGTTATAAAACGCATCCTTTTCCGTTGGAAAGAAATCCTGCGCACAGGCATAACCCAAGCCCAAAGATAGCAATAAAACTGTAACAAAAATATTTCTTTTCATATCGTCAAAGTACTTGATTTCAATCACTTAATAAATTCGGCTGCCACCCAATTGTTGCGGCTCAAAAAACGGTTGTAATGCAACCCCAAACGCTCGGCCTCCGCTTGTATGCTTGGCAAATCCTCAGTGTAAAACCCACTGAAGAAAATGTGTGCATTAGAACTCATGGCCTCCACATAATAATGCATATCACGAAGCAAGATGTTACGGTTGATATTGGCCAACACCACATCAAACTGTCCCTTGATGGCCAAGGCATCACCCAACACAATCTCGATATCGGAAATACCATTCAACTCACAGTTGGTGAAAGCATTGCGATAAGCCCACTCGTCATTGTCGATGGCTACCGTTCGTGCTGCACCCAATTTTTTAGCCAAAATCGCCAAAACTGCAGTTCCGCTTCCCATATCAAGCACTGTTTTACCTAGGAAATCAGTCTCAAGCATAAGCTGAATGATTTGAGCTGTCGTTTCATGGTTGGCTGTGCCAAAAGACATCTTAGGCTCGATGACCAAATCGAACTCAAAGCTGGGATCTGCTTCATGAAAAGGTGCACGCACTCGACAACGTTTGTTAACCACCACAGGCTGATAGGAGGCCTCCCAAACTTCATTCCAGTCCCTGTCGGGCATCTCCTCCACTTTCAGCAAATGAAGGTCGGCAAAAGCTGGGTCAAGCAATATGTTCTCAACTGCGCCGTCGTCACGGCAATCTGCCGAACAATAAGCTTTCAAGGTATAGTCTTCGTCCATAAAAGAGTCGAAACCTATTTCAGCTAGCATGGTGGTAAGCATGTCATGCTGAATATCAGACGACGGCACAGTGAATGAGTATTCTAAGGTCTTCATCACTCTTCGCCGATGTGTGAGGCCTGATTGCAGATGGAGACAAAGTCCTCAGCTTTCAGCGAGGCGCCGCCGATAAGGCCGCCGTCAACATCAGGCTGCGAGAACAGTTCTGTCGCATTCTTGGCATTACAACTTCCGCCATATAAGATACGAATATCATCGGCTGTGGCTTCATCGTAGTGTTCCTTAATCAATGAACGAATGTAGGCATGCATCTCCTGAGCCTGTTCGGGCGTAGCTGTCTTGCCCGTACCGATGGCCCAGACAGGTTCGTAGGCAATGATGGTGTCATAAATGGCATCGCCATCCAAATGGAACAAACCTTTTTCCAGTTGTTCTTTGACAACCTCGAAATGACGACCTGCTTCACGCTCCTCAAGCACCTCGCCAACGCAATAGATAGGCGACATGTTGTTTTCTATTAAGCGATTGATCTTCTCGGCAAGGATTTCGTTGGTCTCGCCGAAGTATTTTCTTCTCTCGCTATGACCAATGATGCAATAGTCCACATCGATGGACTTCAGCATTTTGGCCGACACCTCGCCCGTGTATGCACCTTTGTCGTAGGCACTGCAATTCTGTGCACCCACGTTAAAACGCTGCTCGTCAAACTCATAATCTGTCAGCATTTCAAGATAAGGGAATGAAGGACAAATAATGATTTCGCAATTCAGTTCGTCCTGTTCATCAAGGCGGTCAAGGATATCATCGACCAAAGTTTCGGCCTCATCAAAAGTGAGGTTCATTTTCCAGTTTCCGGCAACAATTTTGCTTCTCATAATATTTTCAATTTAAAGATTTAATATTCAACGATTTAAACATTCAAAACAGCTAAAAGAGTTTAGCTTATAAAATTACAAAAATACAAATTTTTCATCTAACAACTTATTTCATCCCAAGTTTCCACTTCATACCTGATACCGAAGAATTCTTTCACAGGCCTCACCGCTTACGATAGGCAAAAACACCAATTTGCTCCGGCAAACCTCAACTTGATTTCCAGTTGAAGACTCCGTCTTGACTAAACGTACACAATACTCATTCTCAGCCGTTTGCTCACGATAAAAACTCAGTTTATCACCTTGATGCGCCTCAGCAACGTAGGCAATTTCGAAACGCTTGAGATTATGCTCACGATACCATGCAATGTCCCACAAGTCAAGCACATGCTCGATGTACTTCACCGAGTTGACGTGTCCGTTGATATCAATGTCATTGTAATTGATGTCAATCGTCTTGACCAACGTGGTGTTTTCCGACATCTTCACCCGTCCTCCTTTGTCGATGGGGCACGGCTTGTCGGTCACAATCCAATTGTTGATGGCACCATCATCGATGGAATAAATGTCGGTAGGCTGACGCGTCTCCGTGTCAATCATGGCCCAGATGGAACGGCCATAACCATATACTCTACCCTGCCCGTCCGACACGCAGAAGTTACGGCTCGTGAAAAACCGCATCGCGCTCTCTACCCAAGTCTCAATAGTGAAGTGGTCATATTGAAAAGGCATTTCCTCCATCTCAATAGCCAGACGCGACAATACCCATGAACGATTGATGGTCATCAAGTATTTCATGCCAAAACCACGGTCGGTGGAATGGAAATCGGCAGCATTGAGCATCTGATTGCCCAAATGACCCAAAAACATCCGTCCCGAAAAATCACAGTGGAACGGTTCTGCCATGAATTCGTATGTTCCTATTTTATTCAAGATTCAAAATTTAAGATTTAAAATTCTACATTCTGCATTCCACATTCAGCATTCCGCATTCAGCATTCCGCATTCCTCATTCCCAACTCCCAACCGAACAACTGCTAACTGATTCTCACCCTCGGGTCAATAAACCCATAAAGGATATCCACCACGATATTGACGATAATCAGCATGACCGCGATGAGCAGTACTGCGCCCATGATGACAGGGAAATCATATTTGTCCAACGCGTCGACCACCACCACACCGATGCCTTTCCAGTCGAAGACGTACTCTACAAAGACGGCGCCAGCCAACAAGGAGGCAAACCAACCTGAGACCGCCGTCACCACTGGGTTCAAGGCATTGCGCAAGGCATGGATACAGATGACCCGAAAAGGTTTCAAGCCTTTGGCCCGCGCCGTGCGCACATAGTCCATCGACATGGCTTCCAACAAAGAGGTGCGCGTCAACTCTGTCACTACAGCCAAAGGACGCATGCCCAAGGTCAAGGCGGGTAAGATGAGGTTGCGTAAACTCAGGAACTCTCCCCTACCATATTCGTCTACGGTATAAAGGCTGCCGGTCATGCTCAAGCCCGTATAATGCTCCAACAAGAAGCCGAAAATCCAAGCCATGAGGATGGCGGCAAAGAACGAAGGCAGCGACATGCCAATGGTGGTGATAAACAACGTCAACTTATTGAGAAACTTGGTGTTGATAACAGCGGCCAAAATACCGATAACCAATCCCAGCACCATAGCAATGGAGATGGACACCGCCGCCAAAAGCAAAGTATTCGGGAAAGCCTCCCCCAAGATGTCGGAGACCTTTCGTTTGCTTTGGTACGACATTCTTAAATAAGGTGCCTTCAGCACGATGACCGTCGAGCCAACGGCCGCAAGTTTGGCATAATTGCCAATCTTTTCCAACTTCTGTTGGCCTTCTGATACATCGTAGAATGAAATCGGCACCAAGTCGTTGAGGTAATCGACATATTGCTTTCCAAGACTTTGGTTTAAGCCCAATTCCTCGCGGATGGCATTCACCGACTCTTGGTCGGCACGCTGGCCGAGCATCATTTGTGCAGGGTCACCAGGCAGGATGTTGAACAGGAAAAAGACCAGTGTCGCGACGCCCCATAGCACCGCGATACCGTACAACAACTTCCTGACGATGTAGGCACCCATAGTATCACAAAACCTTCAAGGCCTTTTTGAAGTCGATTGAGCTCCACTTGTCTTTCACCAAGCCGTTATCCAGCCAGATGAGACCAGGATTAGAACGCACTATTGGCTTGATTTCCAATTCGTCTGCATAATACACTTCGTAGAGGAAATCATGTTTTTCACGCAGCTTTTCCACATATTCGGGTTCATCGGCCACTATCCAAATCACGGTAAAGTCTTGTTTTTCAGCAGCCTCAGTAATCTTTCTTATCTTCTCCCATTCCTTTTCAGTCACTTTCGTTAAATCGTGGGAAGTGAACATCAAGAGGTTTTCGGTGGTGAGGATGTTCTCAGTCACATCGTTTCCCTCTTCGTCCAAGGCCGAGAATCCGAGGAAATTAGCACCGCCTTCCACCCTTTGGTCGACAAACTCCCACTGCGACATCCAGACCGAGTCGTTCCAAGGATAGTTCGGTGAGAGGTATTCTTTTGTCTCGCCTGTAGCTTTGTTTCTGTAAGTCAGGTAGATTTTACTCTCTTCCGCCGTTTCCGTGGTCAGCTGCTTGCCCACTTTCCAGTTCATGAAATCGACGACGGGTAAATGACGGTAGTTGTAGATCTCAAAGCCCAAAAACGCAAAAGCATAGAAACAACCTATGATAAACTGGGTACTAACCGAGAACCTACTATTCAATCGTTTGTTATTGAAAATCAAAGGAATGAGCACAGCATCAATGACAAGATTCTTATAAAAGGTCTGCCAATTGCTCATCTTGATGGCCGTACCGAAACAACCACAGTCGGGCACAAGGTCGTACAAGGCATCAAACAAGGTCGTTATGCTGAAAAACAACATCAGTAAGGTGGCACCGAGCACCGCCAATCGAGGAAACACTTTGGTTATCAAACAGATGCCTACAATAAACTCCGCCAAAATCATCAACATGGCCAACGCCAAGGCGAAGTCGTTGAGCCAAATCATGCCGTAGACCGAGAGATAATCCAGCATCTTGTATTTCGTACCCAACGGGTCCACACCTTTGGTGAAACTGCTGAAGATGAACAACGCCCCGACCAACAAACGGCAAACCGTCAATGCAGCATTGTCGTATTTCTTACTGAAACCCAAGGGAACCAGAAGGTTGAGCAGCAAAATGGCAAAAAACCACAGCTGGTATTCCGGTAAAAAATAGATGCCCACAGCCGATGCTAAAGCCACACCTATGCTAACCCAAGGAATGATCGTCTTATTTTTCATTTTCGTTCTTTTCGCTCAGCAGTATCAAGGCAAACACTGCATAGTTAATCATATCGTAATAGTTGGCGTCAAGGCCTTCGGAAACGAGGGTCTTGCCCCCATGGTCCTCGATGCTTTTGGTGCGCAGTACCTTGCTCATGATGAGGTCGGTGATGGAGCTCACGCGCATGTCGCGCCAGGCCTCGGAATAGTCGTGATTCTTGCGCGTCATCAGCTCATACGCCTCATTGGTCACCTTGTCGTATAAGGTAGTAGCTTCTTCAGCTGTCAAGTCGGGCTGGTCGACCACACCAAGTTGAAGTTGGATGACACCCATTGCTGCATAGTTGACGATGCCAATGAACTCAGGCTCGATGCCTTCATCGACCAGACGTTCCGATGTAGTCTGCAAAGTCCTGATTCTCTTTACTTTGATAAAGATTTGGTCGGTAATGGAAGGCGTACGCAAGATGCGCCATGCCGGACCATAGTCCTTCATCTTATCGATAAACAACTTGCGGCATTGCGCCAAAACACTATGAAATTGGGCTTTTGTATCTTTTTTTGGCATAATGATAGTCTTTGGCGGCAAAGATACGTAATTTTTTCTTCTTAGGGCAAACGTTGCAGCCAAATGGCCAAGAAACGGTCGTACACAACGTAACCGTCTTTTTCTGGATAAACCAATTCCTTATCGACCAATACGTCAAGAGCAGTTTTCACACTACTGGGGCTTGAAAGGTTGTGCTTGTTGACAAATTCGAAACTCTGAGGCTTCGCTATCTTATGCTCTTTTGCTATTGCCTTCAGCAAATTGACCTGATTTGTGGTCAACAACGTCATCATAATCTCATATTGGGGAGCCAAGGTATCAACCACCGAAAGGATAACCTGATTGGATTGTTCAATGCTGTCTGCACGTTTGGTCGTTTCATAAAGTCGATTCATGACAAACTGCACATACCAAGTATGTCCGCTAAAGCGCTGGTAAACATCGTGAAAGACCTCCTCGCTCAAATTTCCTTTCCTTTTTTCAAAGAAACGACGAGAAAACTCGTAATAGATGGTTTCTGACAAAGGCTGCAAGTTAACAAATTCCGTGCTTTGGAAAAAAGGACGTTTCGGAGAATTAAACATCTCTGCCATGAGATGCTGCCGACTGCCAGAGAAAATGAATCCAGCATGGGAGAACTGGATATGAGAGCGCAGCAATGCCTCAACGCCTTTTTCAGGATAATTGGCTATCTGCTGGAATTCGTCAATGGCGACATACACATCTTTTTTGAGCTTCTCAATATGGTCGAAGATGCTTTTCAACGTATGTTCTTCTCGAGATGGCTCAATGCTGACCGAAACCGTTGGCAACCCTGTCAGCGAGTCATAACTCAGCACAGGCCGCCAAGCCTTGAATGTATCAAAGGCCTTGACCATTAGCGATTTCTCCCGTTTAACGGCCTCCTCGATGATGGTCGCGCCAAAGACTTGAACAAAATCATAAAGGTTTTGTGTTGCAAAAATGTCAATATAGATACATATGGCGTCTTTATTAGTCTCTTTTATGCGGTGGAAAACATGTTTTATCAGCCCAGTTTTTCCAATTTTTCGCGGAGAAATCACCGTAAGATTACGCCCATTTCTTAATGCTCCGACCATTTGTTCCGTTTCTCTTTCACGGTCACAAAAATAGCTAGGACCTTCATAACCTTTGTAAACAAACGGATTATCTGGTTCTTTTTGTTTTCTTGATGCCATAGTGCACAATTATTTAATCGAATTTCTATCACGGAAAGTCCGTCACGGAAAATCCGTGATGCAAAAATAGAAAATAATCATCATGTTAAACACACTTTGTTCCAAAAAAAAGTGTAATTTTGCAAGAAAACTTCAATGCTTCAAATCAAAACACATAATAAAGCCCTCCTTTTTGACCGTCCTGCCATCATGGGCATCCTCAATGTGACGCCCGACTCTTTTTCAGATGGTGGCCGCTACAACCAGATGGACAAGGCCTTGCTACACTGCGAGCAGATGCTTGCCGATGGTGCCGACTTCATCGACATTGGTGGCTGCTCCACGCGACCCAACAATGCCATCGCCACAGAAAGCGAAGAGATGAAACGCGTCATTCCCATCCTTAAAGCCGTCAAAAAGGCTTTCCCTGAAACCATGATTTCCATCGACACTTTCCGAAAGAACGTGGCCGAAGCCTGTATGGACGAAGGTGCCGACCTCATCAATGACATTTCAGGGGGATTATTTGACAAAGAAATGTTGCCCTTTATCGGCCAAAACCATATCCCCTACGTAATGATGCACTGCATAGGTACACCAGAGACCATGCACCAATACACCCTCGGCAGCAACATTCACCAAACCGTTTATCATTTCTTTGAGCAACAGTGTAAGGTCTTGGAAAGCTATAGCAATCAGCAGGTTATCCTCGACCCGGGCATCGGCTTCGGCAAAAGTATGGAAGCCAACTATCAACTACTCAACGACTTGGAATGCTATCGATACAACAATCTGCCCATCCTCATCGGAATTTCAAGGAAGTCATTAATAAATAAGGTGCTGGGCACCACACCCGAAACCGCCGAAAATGGCACCACCGTGCTCAACACCATCGCCTTGCTTAATGGCGCAGACATTTTGCGCGTCCACGATGTGAAAAATGCGCGCGAAGCCATCGAATTGGTCGGGACTTTTCGTAATTTTGCCGCAAAATTGAAACCATGATCGACCTATTCATCCAAGTCCGCATCTTCGACATCATCGACATATTTCTGGTGGCCTTACTATTCTATTGGTTCTACCGCATCCTTAAAGGCACCTCCGCAATAAGCATCTTCTTGGGCATCGTAGCCATTTTCCTCATTTGGCAGGTTGTCAAGGCCTTACAGATGGAATTGCTGAGTACTATCCTAGGTGCCTTCGTCAGCGTAGGCTTCATAGCGCTCATCATCATCTTCCAACCTGAGATACGACGGTTTCTGTTCACCATAGGCACCCAAGCCCAAGAGGGCAAACTGGTTCAACGGTTCAAGTTCCTGAGGGTCAGCGGTAATGCAGGCCTCGACATCGACAACATCACCAAAGCCTGCCAAAACATGTCGGACATCAAGCAAGGCGCACTTATCCTTATCGCGTGCAAGAACACCCTCGATGACATCGCATCAACAGGTGTAGTGATCAATGCTGACATCAGTCACTCGCTTATTGAGAACATTTTCTTCAAAAACAGTCCCTTGCATGATGGCGCCATGATCATCCGTAACAACCGTATCATTGCCGCCCGTTGCATCCTACCAGTGACACAAAAGACCAACATTCCCGGGCATTACGGTCTTCGCCACCGTGCCGCCATCGGCGTGACTGAAGTCAACGACTGCATCGCCCTTGTGGTCTCGGAGGAGACGGGAAACATCAGCATGGTCATTAACGGCGAAATCCGCACCGTCAAGCCATTGGAATTAAAGGAAACGATTGAAAAAGAATTGAATATGTAGTTTTTCATGCAGAATACAAAGAGTTTGCAGAGCCTCCGGGACACGAACTCCACATCGCCTTGCGCTCTTATTGTATTATGCATTCTTGGTGGTAATAATCACTCATCGATTACCACAAACCAATCGTCTTCATCTGCATAACGTAGCTGCTTTTCGTATGGGTCGTAGCGCAGCATCACCTGATAGGAATAGCCTTTTTTCTTGAGTTCAGCCCCAACATAACTATTCATCATATAGTCATAGGTGTAGCCAGCATAAAGTTTGCCCAAATACACAGCATAGTTATAGATATCGTCAAGCTTCAGTGTATCAATGGTATAGTCATAATCTATCCTACCTGCCCAAAAAGAGTAATCTGCCTGAGAATCAAAACCATCCATAAGATTGTGCTCGCTAAACAAAACGGGTTTCCAGTCACCATCGTTAACCTCAAACCAAGACGCCACGTTAACCGTGTTCAAAGGGTGCTTGTACCTGTACTCTTCCGTGTCGCTGAACAGATAATCCTCATACTCTGTGATGCGACCCGAAATCTCCATCCTTGAAAGCATCACCAACCAATGAATGGAATCAACTTGTACCTCCTCGGTATTCTCAGGCACATAGACTAAAACACCATAATCAAGCATAGTTTCCGCATACACATTATACATGACATCAAGGAATAAATCTTGACTGAATCCGTTCAAGACCTCAGTCTGTTTTTCCAATTTAGGGTTGTATTCCACCTTTACGGTTGCCTCTTCAGGGAAATAGACCGCTGCCTCAATCTTTGGTCGGGTAGCGATGTATTGCTTGGCAAGTTTGAGCTCGGTCTGACAACTCGAAAGCAGCACTGTCAGCAAACCCAAGAATGCTATCGTTTTCCTAGTTTTCATAAATCACCTCCAAACAAATCCATTTGCACGCCATCGCCACCCTTCTTTTCCTCGTTCTCCTCTGAAGGTTCAACAATCTCCAATGGCACATCTGCAGGGTTGACTTCAATTTTCTCGTTTTCGCTTTCGCCTTCCTTCGGTTCATCAAGTGCTTCCTCAGTCGGCTCTGGCTGATAAGGTTCCAAGAACTGCCAACTGTCAATCTCTCTTGTCGAAAGACGCTTGCCCTTGGCCTTGTAGCTCTTGATGCCGATAAACTCTTCTACGTTAACCTCATCGTCGGGGAAGCTATTGCCAGCGTCACTGACCTTGTAACTCAACAACAGGCGCGGCATGTCGTCGGTGCTCATGCCCAAGTATTTCGCGTCAGGGTGCTCACCGATGAAGGAAGCACGGGCGTTTAGCTTGGTGTCGGCTTCGATGCAGAAGCGCTTCAAGTACATCTTCTGCGTCTCGCCTTCGATGTAAATGACAGAGAAGATTTCTTCCGGATCGAACTTGCGGATTTCCACCATGTCATCGTCGAAGTGGGTATTGAGGTCGAAGCCCGAAATCTTGAACTCGCCGTTGGCAAAAATCTGAAGGATACGGTCATCGCCTTCAAAAGCCCCAAGGTATTGTCCGCGCTTGTCGGCATTCAGGCGGCGTACCGTGTCGTCGTACCAGATTTCACGCGCATCAAGGGTAGAGACACCTTCTCCACCCTTCTTGATATCCTTGACCTCGTATTTTGTGAGCAAATTGCCACGAGTATCACGACCTTTCACGGCCAAATCGGCAAACTTATAATCTACAGTTTTTTGCTTCTTGTTGAACAGTAAAAGCGTCACTTTTATGACTTCGGCCTCACCATTGGGGTTCGAGGAGAAATAACGCACTTTCGAGCCTGACTTTCCTTGCGTGAGGTCATACTCCTTGTCGCGGGTAACACCTTTAACGGCAAAACGCTTCACAAAATGTGGCGCACCATTCTTACCGTCGCGGTATACCACGTTATAGGTTGTGCGGTCGTCGTTCTTGTGAAACACATCAACATGGATGACCTTTTGACCCACAAAAAGTTTCGGCTGCAATTTGGTCACAGTGTACTTGCCATCTTCATGGAAGACAATAATGTCATCCATATCGGAGCAGTCGCAAACATATTCGTAAGCCTCCTTGTTCTTCTCGCGTTTCAAGCCCTCGCCCGTACAAACGAAGCCTTCCTCCTTGTTGACATAGAGTTTCTCGTTGTTTGCGGCTACGGCTACTGCGGAGATATTATCGAAGTTTCGAATCTCAGTCTTACGACCGCGACCCTCACCGTATTTCTCCTTGATGTGCAGGAAATAGTCAATGGTGTAGTCCACGATATGGTCGAGGTTGTAATGCGCCTCTTCCATCCGTTTTTCGAGCTCGGCCAACTGCTCGTCGGCCTTCTTGATATCAAATTTGGAGATCTTGCGGACTGGTTTCTCGCAGAGTTTCTCTACATCCTCGCGGGTAATCTCGCGTTTCAGCAACTTGCGGTACTTGTCGAAGCGCCGTTCAATGCCAGTAAGCTGATCGTCCCAAGTCTCGTAATCCTTGTTTTCCAGTTCCTTATAGATACCTTTCTCGAAGAAAATCTTCTCCAACGACACCCAATGCCAGCTATTCTCCAACTCGTCAATCAGGATACGAAGTTCAAGACTGAGGAGTTCCATTGTGCGGTCAGTGCTTAGTTTCAGTATCTCACTCACACCCAAAAAAGCCGGATGCTGGTTAACAATAACACAGGCATTGGGAGAGATAGACACCTCACAGTCTGTGAAGGCATAGAGCGCATCAATGGTCTGGTCGGGCGAAACGCCAGGATTCAGGTAAATCACAATTTCGCACTGCTCAGCGGTATTGTCGTCGATTTTCTTGATCTTGATTTTGCCCTTGTCGTTGCACTTCACAATGCTGTCGATGACACCGCCAGTTGTGGTGCCGTATGGTATTTCACTGATGACCAGCGTCTTTTTGTCCTGTTGGCTAATCCTCGCTCGGATGCGCACTTTGCCGCCACGCCTACCATCGTTATAGTTGGTCACATCCATCAGGCCACCTGTCGGGAAGTCAGGATAAAGCGTGAAAGGCTCATCACGCAAGTAGGCAACAGATGCATCTATCAACTCATTAAAGTTGTGAGGCAAGAACTTGGACGCAAGACCTACGGCAATGCCTTCTGTGCCTTGGGCCAACAGCAGAGGAAACTTCACTGGTAAAGAGACAGGTTCTGCATTACGGTTGTCGTAAGAGCGTGTCCAGTCGGTGGTCTTATGGTTGAAGACGACCTCTTTGGCAAATTTTGAGAGGCGTGCCTCGATGTAACGCGGGGCGGCTGCATCATCACCCGTGAGAATGTTTCCGAAGTTACCCTGTGTGTCCATCAGCAGGTCCTTTTGAGCCAACTGAACAAGAGCGTCACCAATGGAGGCGTCACCATGAGGATGGTATTTCATCGTGTTGCCCACGATGTTGGCTACCTTGTTAAAGCGTCCGTCGTCGAGTTCGTCCATCGAATGCAAAATGCGGCGCTGCACAGGCTTAAGACCATCCTCAATGGCAGGTACGGCTCGTTCAAGGATGACATACGAAGCATAATCGAGAAACCAGTTCTCGAACATGCCCTTCAACGGAATGATATGATGTTCATCTTCATGAGCCTGAGCATCTTCCAAACCTTCCAAAGCCTCATCCATGGGTTGCTCGTCCAAGGGTTCGTTTTCCAGATAATCTTCGATATCCATAATTGCTTTCTACTGCTGGCAATGAAACAAAGAATTCACGGGTGCCAAATTCATTACTTGATTTCCACCAACTCCAAATCAATCACGAGTGGTGTATAAGCAGGTAACCATGTCTCATCAATGACAACATCACCAAAACCCAGTTCTGAAGGCACAATCAATCTCACTTTTGCGCCTGGAGACATGGTCATCACGGCCTCCTCAATCGCTGGGATCATCTCCCCTTTACCAATGGTGAAGGTAATAGGATTATTGTAATCATAACTTGATTCCAAGACGACGCTTTCCATATTAATCAGATTATAATGCACCGACACTTTATCACCCCATTGCGCGACATCTCCCGTTCCTTCCTTTTCTCTGATAATATAAAGTCCTGATTCCGTAGGGCTTTCCGTAATTTCATTATTCTTTATCCAAGTCTCAATTGCCTCCTTTTCCTTTTTCAAACAACGTTCTTTCTCTGCTTCTTTCTCAGCTTTGAGAGCAGCTTGTTTCTTTTCGTAGGCAGCCTTGTCCATCATGCTATTCAGCTTCAATTTGACGACCAAGGGGGTGTAAGGCTTGATATGATTCAGATAACCTGTACTGTCAAAAGCCAATTCGGAAGGTATCACAAAACGCAAAACGCCTTCCACAGGAACCAAACCTATAGCCTTGTTGAAACCGTCACAGAAAAACTCTTCCCCATACTGTATTTCAACCGGATCAACACCAAATGAATTCATGATGGTATCACCTGTTGGAGTACATACAGTGAAATCGAAATTCACAAAGTCCCCCATCTTGGCATACTTGTCCTTGCCTTGCTTTTCCAAAACAATAAGACCTGATTCCAAAACAACGTTATTAGCATCTTCCTTCAAGGAAGAAAGAAACTCATTCTCAGCCATTTTCAAGCTATCAAGAAGTGCTTTGTGTTCGGCTTGAAGAACCTCAAATGGTTTAACCGACACCAGTTTCAAATCGTAATAAATGGGCTTCCCTGCATATTCTTCAGGGACATCCGTTTTCATGGTCGTAATAAACACAGAATCGCACAACACCAAAAGACGGGCTGAATCACCCACGTGCATCATACGTAGTGCGTCCGGAACATCTCCGACAAAATCCGCCTTCTTGATCACAAGACTCATGGGCTTTTCGCCAGCGGTAGAAAACAACATGGAATCATTGAAGAACTGAGCCATCTCAAAAGTGACCTCGTCATCAAAACGAGGCATCACTTTTGATCCGCTGCGGCTGTAAAACTGCATGTATGCCCCACTATCCATTTTCTTAAATCCTGTATAAATGGTATCTTCCCTACAAGATGCCATCAACAGGATAAAGGAAAAGACATACAAAACTCTATGTAATGCTTTCATTATTCTTCGAAATCAACAAGTTCAACTTCAAACATCAAGTTGGAGAAAGCTGGAATCTTATCACCCGCTGGTCTGTCGCCATAAGCAAGATAATAAGGAATGTAAAGCACGCCCTTCTCACCTTTCGACATCAACTGGACACCTTCATCCCAACCTGGAATAACCTGACCAACACCCAAGGGGAATACGAAAGGTTCTCCTCTCTCAACCGATGAATCAAAGACGGTGCCATCCAACAATTTGCCCGTATAGTGCATTCTAACTGGCTTGCCAATCACCGGCTTTTCGCCATTGCCTTCCTGGGTCATCACATAATAAAGACCAGATGCCGTAGGTTCTGCCGTGATTTTGTTTTTGGCCAAGAAATCAGCCAGCTCCTTTGCAGCCTTGGCTGTCTCTTCAGGATGATCGTTCTGCAGCGTGGCAGCTCTTTCATCATTCATCTTTTTCACATTCTCGGCATAACGTCTGGCGTACTCGCTTTCGGGATAGAAATCCTTCAGCCTAATGTTAAAACGCATCACATCAGTCGACTTGAACTTTTCAGGCATCTTGGGCTGCCCCAACAGATACTTGAAAGTGGAATCGATGTTCACAATGAACGAAGCGGAATCTCCTTTATGCATCATGGCCATACCTTCAAAAATGTCGCCTGGGAACTGCGACTCCATCAGCTGCATAATGTTTTCAGTAACAGGAACAATAACAGCAGTATCATTAACAGTGCAACCAAGAATCACTTCCATCAATTCACCAATTTGGGGTTGTTCGCCCGCATTTTGGGTGAAGAATTGATAATACAATCCGTTTGTCGTTTTTTCGTAACCAGGATAAATAGATTTCTCATTGCAGGCACTCACCATGCCAACCATCAGAATGGCTATTGCCATTGAAAGAATACTTTTTTTCATTTTCTTAAGATTTTAATAATTATTTGATTATTACTATTTTACTATTTCACGATATTCAGTAATTCAACATCAAAGATAAGATTGGAGTATGCAGGAATGTTGCGGTAGGCATTATCCCCATAGGCCAAAGTATAAGGTAACACAAAACGCGCCTTCTCGCCCACACGCATCAGTCCGATGCCTTCTTCCAAACCCCTCAGCACTTTATGTTGGCCAATAGGCACATCATAATGATCGCCCAACTCCTCAGAAGAACCCAAAAGCGTTCCGTCAAGAAAGCTGACGACATACTTAATTTGTGCAGTCTGACCAGTTTGCGGTGTTTTTCCCTTTGTCACCAACAGCTTCGTGTAATACAATCCAGAAGCAGTATGGTCCGAAATATGATTTTCCTCCAAATATTCAAGAAAAGCCTTTTCGGATTCGCTTTTCAACACCTGCATCGCCTCATCAGCCTCTGCTTTCAACTGCTCAGCAGTCTGAACTTCAACAAGTTTTACCTCATAGCGGAAATAGTCATTTGGCTTCAAACCAACAGAATCAGGATTTATTCCATAATACCTGACCGCAACCGAATCCGCTTTGATATAGAATGAAGCCGAGTCGCCAACATGCATCATGGCATAGGCTTCCTCCAAATCTCCGGAAAAATAAGACTCCTTGAGTTGGGTAAACACATCGTTTCCCGACCTCTGAAAGTCATAATACAAAGAATCATTCAAATAACAGGCCATCTTAACCTTCATATAGTCTGTCAACTTAGGTTGTGTCATGGCTGGATTTTGAATGTAGAACTTATAATACAAGCCCTTATCGGTTTTCTTGTACCCCGGAAACTTCTGGTTACAGGCCGTCATTAACAACATAGCCGTAAATAAAACCGACATAAAAAACAAACAATTTCTCTTCATAATTTATTGATTATCTATTACTTTAATCGTATAAACCAAAGTTGCATATTCAGGGATGCGGTTGTCATCCCCATGCAATCCAAAGCCCAAATGAAATGGAATAATCAGTTTGGCAACATCGCCATAATGCAAATAACCCATAGCTTCATCAAGCCCTGATTCCACAATTCCATCACCTACTATAAATGTCTTAACACCATCATTTTCAGATGAATAAATTAAATCTCCTGAAATAGAATGCAATTCATATTCCAAGCTCACTTTTTGTCCTTTTTCAATCCTTTGCTCCGATCCCTGCTTCAGAATCTGGTAACGGAGTCCAGTGCCTGTTGAAGTCATGTCCAAGCCATGCCGTTTCACATAGTTCATGATATCTTCCTCCTCCTCGTTCAACAAGTATCGGTTGGCAGTCTCCATACTGCTTTTCATGTCTTTTTTCGACACGGTTACCGACTGTTTATGCTCTTTCCCAGTGCAAGAAAAAAGAGAAACCAATAGTAACAATATCAAATATATACAATAATGCCTCATTCCACTTTCTCCAATAATTCTTTATATTCAGGCAACACCGACTTCAACTGCGCTACCGCTTCCTCAAACGAACAAGTCAACGTACCACCTGCAGCATTGGTATGACCACCACCTTTGAAATGTTTAGCTGCCAATTCGTGTACCGAGAAATCACCCTTCGACCTGAAAGACAGCCGTATCTGGTCTTGACGCTCAGTCACAAGTACCGCCATTTTGACCTTCTTCATCGAAAGCGGGAAATTAACCACCCCTTCCGTATCGCCAACTTGATAGTTGAAACTATCTAAATCGCTTTTATTCAGTGCAATAATAGCAGTATGATAATCGTCAAGCACTTCCATCCTATTGTTGATTGAAAAGCCTAACAAACGAAGACGACTCTCCGACATGTTATCATAAATCAGTTGATGAACATAAGAAAATGACATCGACTTCTCAACCAATAGGCTGACCAAATCAAAAGTCCTCGGATGATAGATGGAATGTGCAAACGACCCAGTATCCGTCATGATACCCACCAAAAGGTTTGTGGAAATACTCTCAGTCAGATGTTCTTTTCCGTAATGCAAGATGATTTCTGCAACAATTTCCGACGCACTTGAAACACAAGTACTCGAATACATACAATAAAATTGGCTCTCATCGGGATCTCTATGGTGATCAACCAATATTCTAGGACACCGTGTCTTTCCTATCTCATTGTGCAAAATACCGCTACGAGACAAGTTATTGAAATCCAACATCATAATACATTCAGCTTCAGCAATGGCTTCCTTGCATACTTCACCATCCTTCTCGAAAACCAAGAAATCCTGTGAGCCAGGCATCCAATGCAGAAATTCAGGAAAATCATTGGCAACCACCATCTTAACCTCATGACCAAAGCTCTTGAGGAACTCTGCCATAGCCAATACCGAACCCACGGCATCACCATCTGGATTGACATGGCAAGCCAAAACAAAATGTTTATGTGATTGAATTACAGCGTCGAAACGCTCAAAAAAAGAGTCTATTTGCATAACTTCTGAAAAGTTTGCAAAATTACAAATTTTTCTGATTCATAACAATCAACACCTTATTTATTAAATAAGAACATACCTATCGGTGTATTATTTCCTCAAAAGTGTTATCGGAATACACCAATATTATTTTCTGCAAAAAGGGATTCTGCTGTAGAATAGTTTGTTCTTGTTGCTGCTCGGCAAGTTTCGGCTGACCGAAAAGAGTTCCTTTAGTATGATCCCCATCGGGTTCTGGTGAAACAACGGAATCAGATTCTTTCGATAGAGGCGACAATTCTGAAAAAGGTTCCGACACAGTTATCGGTCCTCTACCCATAACAATCCAATCAAGGTTGTACTCAGGGAAAGTCTCTTTCAGTTTCTTCACAAAGTCCAAACTCGGGTTGTTTCGACCCGACAAAAGGTGGGATATATTTGATGGCTGTATGCCAAGCCGTAGAGCAAATTCTGCAGCAGTCAAATTCTTCGACCTAATAATATGAGCGATTCGATCTTTCATTTCAAGAATATCCATAGGTATAGCCTCCTAAATTTTTGTTTTTTACCTATATTTTCAATTCACAAAAGTAAACAATTATTCATTACATAACACCAATTACAACAATTTATTTCTGTAAACTTACAAACCGATACCAAAACCATGGAGCGATACTACAATTATTATCAGTTAAACATTTTTATATCAATCAATTAGATAATTCAATATCATTTTATAAAAACAATGTCTATTTTATATATTTCTATCAAACATTACTTGAGATAACAATACATAAATATTTGAATATTATATGTTTATAACAATATTATACCGATTGTATTGAATTTATACACAACTAAATAATTGACATATGTACACATTAACTATTTAGTTGTGTAATTATTTAGATAACGCGTTTATTATTAGTTATTTATATTCTAATATGTTTACTTATGTAAACTAAAGCTTCACAACAGACAATACAGAGAAAAATCTCGAATTTGACGTTTTTACACATCAAGTCAATCACTCATTCATCCAAAAGACAAGACCGCTCTATGGCCTCAAAAACGCCCCTATCCGGGTTTTCGTCATCATACCCTACCCTACCATTTTTTGTCCTTCATTTATACCTTATTAATTAATGCCTTTCATTCCATATCAAAAAAAGTCTTATCTTTGCCGACTGTGAAGAAAAAGGACAACCATATCCAGAACCTCATCTCAGAGGGCGAACATCAAATGCTTGATTTCAAATTTGAGATTTCTGATAGTCGACGCATCGCTCGTTCTCTTGCCGCATTCGCCAACACTGATGGCGGTCGCCTCTTAGTTGGTGTCAAGGATAACGGGGCCATCGCTGGTGTTCGCTCCGATGAGGAAATTCACATGATTCAGGCCGCAGCCGAAATGTATTGCCAGCCCAAAGTGGACTACTCCACCGAAGAATGGGAAATCAACGGTAAGACCGTTTTGGAAGTCATCATACCGAAAGACAAGCATCACAAACATAAAGCCCCCGACAATCAAGGAGATTACAGAATCTTTGTACGTGTGAAAGACGAAAATCTTGTTGCTGATAGTGTATTAATTAAGGTGTGGAAAGCCGAAAAGTTCTCCAGACCAGCCAAAATCGCTTTCACCGAGACCGAGGAGCAACTCCTCCACTATCTCTCCGAACATGAAGAAATCACGCTGAAAGAATTTCAGCAGATGGCCCATATCAACAAACGAAAAGCCGAAGCTATCCTTGCAGATTTCATCATTGTGGGCACAATTGATCTCATCCAAACCAGTCAACGGACGGTTTTTCGGCTCTCACAAGCCTCAATTTTTAATTAATTTCTCGTTTTTTGAGCTATTATTTTCCTGTTTGAATATTTTTATCTTATTGATTATTAAATTTATATATACATTTGAAAAAATAATTGAAAAAAGTGCTTGCCAGTTCGGGAAAAGGTCGTACTTTTGCAATCCGCTTCCACAAAAAAGAGGGGTTAGATCTGATGGGGACATGGAAGCGAAGTTCATTGAAAGTCTGAGGCCAGCACAAGACCGGCG
>JAFWRA010000006.1 GCA_017508895.1 Bacteroidales bacterium | reverse complement strand
TCGTTGCTCTTCTCGCGAAGGTCAAGGGTGGACTGAAGCTTTTCTCTCATAGCTTTCAGTTCTGCTAAAGACTTAACTTTTGCCATAGAATGATTATTTTTATGGTTATTTTATTGAGTTGATTTCTCTCGTTTGTCTTCCCAAAGGACACGCCTCTCGAAAAACGCTGCAAATTTAGGAAAAATAAGTGCTCATTCCAAATAATAAGGAAAGATTTTTTCGGGTTTTTCTTTTTTCTACCATTTTGTTTTATAGTCCTTTACAAAACAAAAAAACGCCCTTATCGTAAATTAGAATCGTTCTAATTTAGAAAAGGGCGTTTTGAGGCTGAGAATGGGCTTAAAGCTCGTCGTTGATAAGCATTTCAAGCACCTTCATGAAGTTCTGCTCCTTAAGGTTGACCTCGCCTTCCTCGGCAGCAACGATGTCGTTGATGTCGGCCATGAAGGCCACTTTGTCCTCTTGGGTCTTCAAAAACTCGTCCTTGTGCTCTTTGAAGAAACTCAGCCAAGCCGGGCTGGACATGGACTTCCATGACTCGAAGACCTCGTTATAGCTTTTTTCGTCGAACTGCATGCAGATGCGCTCCAACTCTTTCATGGAAATGTTGCCATCGATGCTTGAAGCACAAAGCATCATGAAGATTTCGAATTTTTCTTTGGTCAAGTTTTCCATAGTCGTATAGTTTTAGAAGGTTTATGGCACAAAAATAGAAAATAAAACCTTACCTTTGCACCAAATTTCAAATTTTATGAGAAAAAAATTATTCATTGCCATTTTTGCCCTGATTTCCAGCATGGCCATGGCACAAGACAAGTGTTTCTGGGTGTTCTTCACCGACAAAAACGACACCCAATTCGACCCCTATTCCTACTTCGATGCCAAAGCCATAGAGCGCTATCAGAAATGCGGCGCCGACCTTTACGACATCAGCAACTACCCGCTGAACGACAGCTATGTCGGCACGGTAGGCTCCTACTCCACCGAGGTCTTCGGCGAGTCGCGCTGGCTGAATGCTGTTGGCATAGAAGCCACTGACGACAATGCCGCCCTGATTGCACAATTACCATTTGTGGCTCGTGTGCAGGAAATCGTTTCCAATGGGACGGTTGCCAACGTTAAGACCGAGTTCAAGGAGATTGAGGAAGACAATAAGGATATCCTCACCGACCAAGTAAAGCGTTTTGGCGGACAGCATTTCATCGACAAAGGCATCGATGGCAAGGGCCTGCGTATCTGCGTCATGGATGGTGGCTTCCCGAAGGTGAACACCCACCCCGCATTCCAACATCTACGCGATAACCATCAGATTATCAATACCTACAACTTCCCAAACAAAAAGGAGGACGTATACGGCTGGAACACGCATGGCACTATGGTGTTGAGCTGCATCGCAGGCATCAATGAGGATGGTCAGAAACTCGGTCTGGCCACGGGCGCAGAGTTCCTGTTGGCGCGTACTGAAATTGAACCGGAGCCTTTTAAGGAAGAGGTGTGGTGGGCACAAGGTGCTGAATGGGCCGACAAGAATGGTGCCGACATCATCAATAGCTCACTGGGCTATGGCAAGGACCGCCACTGGACCAAGGACATGGACGGCACTTCTTACGTGGCTAAAGCCGCCAACAAAGCTGTTGAGAAAGGCATTCTGATCTGCAACTCCGCCGGCAACGAAGGCGACGACAGCCGTTGGATGACCATCATCACCCCTGCCGATGCCGAAAACGTGATTTGCGTGGGTGGCATTGATGCCAACCTAAAAGATTATCGCCACATATCTTTCAGCTCTTATGGCCCCACCGCCGACAAACGCCGCAAACCCGATGTGGTGGCCTTTGGCGAAGCCCAAGTGGCCAAACCCAGCGGAGGCTTTACCTCTGCTTTCGGAACTTCGTTTGCCAGTCCTCTGACAGCGGGTTTCTGTGCCTGCGCATGGCAAACCAAGCGCGACTTGACCGCCTTACAGATGAAGGCTGAAATCCAAAAGTCGTGCGACCTCTATCCTTATTATGATTATGCCTTTGGCTACGGTGTTCCCCAAGCCGCCTATTTCACGGGTGACCTGAAACCCGCCGAGCGTTCCTTCAACCTCGTGCAGGAGAAGGACGGCGTGAAGATTGTCGTCCCGAAAGTCATCGAAAACCAGGATGTTTTCATCAACGTTGAAGGTGCCGATGGCGTGCTGCTGGGTTATTATAAGGTGCATCCCGACTCAACAGGCATCAAACTGGACAACAAGGACTTTGGTCTAGGCAAAAAGCTCAATGTCAGCTACAATGGTTTCTACGATGCCTGTCCCATCTCGGGCAACGGTGGCGACGTCAACCTGCTGACCCAATACAGAAACAGCCAGAACGGCACATTTAAAAAGGTGGATGCTGAAGGCTGGCAAAAGACAACCTACTTCCAATATGACTACAACTTGCCCAATGCCACTTGGAACGGCTTTAACCGGCATTTCGCCTTCGGTCGCCGCTGGTTCTATGGCAAGACGTATAAAATAGGTATGGGCCTCGGCTTGGATTGGAACCGCTTTGTTGCAAAAGGACAAATTCCCAATGCCATGGAAGTGGCCGACCGCACCACCATCATGCGCCAAATGCAGGTTCGTGCCGAGTTGATGCAACGCGTCGTTATTCGTCTTTGGGGCATCAATTGGGACTTGGGTGCTTATGGCGGCATCAATGCTTTGCGCCGCGTCAAGATTGTGGATAATATGAAATGGCATGATGCTGAAGGCAAACCGACGCAACCCTATAACAGCAAAGTCACCAGTTATTACAATCACTGCAGGGCTATGAACCTCTTCGAATATGGTGCCACAACTCGCGTTAGCTACAGCATCGCCAACTTGCTCAACATCGGTGTATACGGCAGCTATCGCCTGTCGCCCGTCATCACCAAGGATGACTTCTTGATTGGTAGTCCCAACAACCAACCTTCACCTTGGAGTGTCGGCATTGAGTTTGAGTTGGTACCTTGATTATTTATCAAGCCTCAACCTCAATCCCGTCTTGGTTCGCAAAGACCTGTCGGGAGTGACTAGCGTGGAAGGAAAGCATGCATTTTGGTGTGTTTTTTTGCAAAAAAATCGCGCTTTCGGGCGCGATTTTAGTTTCATTTCTTGTCTCTCCCAAACAATGCTCCAATCCATTGTCGGTTGAGCCTTGAGATGTTCTGCCGCTTGATGAGTTTCGGGCATTCGGCCTCGCAAGCGTAGGTGTTGGTGCAGCTACCAAAGCCCAACTCGTCCATCTTGGCGACCATGTTCTTGACACGGTCGGCGGCTTCAATCTGGCCCTGGGGCAACAAAGCCAAATGGCTGACCTTGGCACCCACAAACAACATGGCACTGGCATTCTTACAAGCAGCCACACAGGCACCGCAACCGATGCAGGATGCTGCATCCATGGCCATGTCGGCTTTATGTTTAGGAATCGGAATCGTGTTGGCATCAGGCACACCGCCTGTGGTGGTGCTGATGTAGCCTCCCGCTTGGATGATTTTGTCGAAGGCCGAACGGTCCACTACGAGGTCGCGTATGACAGGGAACGGCTTGGCACGCCAGGGCTCAATCCAGATGTCGTCGCCATCATGGAACTTGCGCATGTGGAGCTGGCAGGTGGTGATGCCGTCGTCGTTGCCATGCGGGCGGCCGTTGATATAGAGTCCGCACATGCCGCAGATGCCCTCGCGGCAGTCGTTGTCGAAGCATACGGGATGGGCGATGCGGTCGTTGATGAGCTGCTCGTTCAAAATGTCAAGCATCTCAAGGAAAGAACAATCGGGTGAGATGCCTTCCAAAGGATAGGTTTCGAAATGGCCCTTGGCGCGGGCGTTCTCCTGTCTCCAAATATGTAATGTGAACTTCATGGCTTACTTGTAATTACGTTTTGCGATTTGAATGTGTTCATAGACC
>JAFWRA010000056.1 GCA_017508895.1 Bacteroidales bacterium | reverse complement strand
CTTTTCGGCTTGCATCCCGAATGTCTATGGCATGTATGACTGTCGCGAAGTCTTCGCCAATCTCTTCCTCTTTGTCACGGCACGAGCATCGGCTGGCAAAGGACGGCTCTCCCTGTGCCGTCATCTCGCTGCGCCGTTGCACCAGGCATTACACGACAAACACAAGAAGCTGCTGAAGAAATACGAAGCGGCGCAGGCAGCCTATGTCGTCAGCCGTAAAAAAGGCATTGCAGTGCCCCCTAAAGAGCCGCCGTTTCTCACGCTGTTTTTGCCTGCCAATAGCACTGCCACCGTGGTCTATCAGACGCTTGCCCAGAACGACGGTGTCGGCCTTCTGTTCGAGACAGAAGGCGACACCTTGGCCAACGCCTTCAATTCCGACCTGGGCAACTACTCCGACGGATTCAGGAAAGCGTTTCACCATGAAACGATTTCCTACCTCCGCAAGAAAGACCACGAGTATGTGGAGATAGTAAAGCCCAAGTTTTCAGCTGTCCTATCCGGCACACCTCAGCAAGTCTTCAACCTGATTCCAGATGCTGAAAACGGCTTGTTCAGCCGCTTCATCTTCTATGTCATGGAAACAGAACTGGTCTGGCACAACACCTTTGCCACTCATGGCTGCACCACTGCCGACGAGAAGTTCAAGAAAATCGGCAAAGACTTCTGTGCCTTCCTGAAGAAGTTTCCCACGCGGCCTATCCAGTTCACACTCTCACGCTCTCAGATGGACCAGTTCTACAACTTCTTTGAGGCCACCCAGCTTCGCTACGCTCAGCAGTACGGCGACGAAATCGTTGCCTCTGTTCGTCGCCTCGGCCTCATCCTATTTCGCTTCGCGATGATCCTGACCGTCCTTCGCCAGATGGATAAGGCCCCCAAAAAGAACAAGAAAGATGTGCGGCAACTCGTGTGCTCTGATATCGACTTCGACTCCGCTCTGTCCATGGTCAAAGTCCTGCTGCAGCACTCGGCAGCCGTCTTTCAGTCGCTGCCTCGTAATCCAAAGACACCCATCCTGAAAGGCCGTCAGCTTCTCGCCGCCGAAGCCCGCGAGAAGTTCCTGGCAGCCTTGCCGGAGTCATTCGACCGCCCGACCTACCTTAAAGTCGCCGACACGCTCAACATCGCTGTCAAGACAGCAGAGCGTTACCTCGCCGACTTCTGCAAATCAGGCCAGCTGTCACATCCAGCCAACGGCCAGTACCTCAAGACCTCATCGCGGACATGATCCGCGACCTCATTACAAACCTCAAACACCTAACAAAATGAACATCCAAGTAGTCCCATCCCAAAACATCAAGAGCTTTATGGCTGACATAGCCGAAGCCTACCAAGTCGCCTATGAATACCGCTTCGGTCAAATCGATTACCGATGCATCGACGAGAAATTCATTTCTCGTGTCTGCTACAAACGCCATTGCCTCTACTTCGAAGTCGTTGATGATGGCAAGCGTCTCGGCGGCCTCATCTTATCCTTAATCCGAAATGGCAAATGCGCCAGAATGTTTTTCATGTTTACCAAGCCCGAACTCCAAAACCGTGGTGTGGCCACCTTCCTATGGAATGAGTTAAGGGAGTTAATGCCTGGCGTGAAAACCTTCACAGCTGTCGCACCTTATTTCGCCGTCCCTGCCATCCATTTCTTGGTAAACAAGTGTCATTTCAAAATCATCGAGTTTATCAACTCGGTCAATTCTCCAAAGGATTATGCCAAACATGAAATCAACGACCCTTGGTCTGACGGTTACTTCTACTTTATAAAAAGAGTCTCAAAAGTGATTCCAGTAGGAAACTCTAAACCCGTATCGAGCCATCCAGGTGGAATGCCCAAAGCCTAACCCCGAAGGGGTGACCCGACCCTAACCAGGGGTTTCAACCCCTGGGCATCGTGCGTCAGCCCATCCCCCTCTGAAATCGAAGATTCGACGTAGTCAAAGGGGGTGGCCGCAGGCCGGGGGAGTCAACTCCTAACTGCAAACTTCTAACTTCTAACTATATGAAATCCACCATCCACATCGAAACCTACACCATCCCCGCCTACCGCGCCATCCGTCCCGCCGTCGTTGCCTCCAATGTCGGCACCTTCGGCGTGTGTGGCCTCACCATTTCGGCCACCATCAAACAATCCGACTATGCCTACCTCGTCGATGTCGTCAACCATGCCGCGCAAAGCGCAGGCATCCCTCGCGACGAGTACGACATCAAGACCGTGCACGCCATTTCAAGATGACAAAAAGCCCCGCCATCCTTCCCCCTTCAAAGGAGGTCAGGATGGCGGAGCTTTCCTCATTTCCTCATTCCTCACTCACTATTTTCGTGCGGAAAACCCTCTCTCATGTTCCGTCCTTTCATCCCACTTCCCCCTTTGTAAAGGGGGCCAGGGGGATTCCGTCGTCAGCACGTTAGCACGATAGCACGCATAACGATAAAACTATCTAAACATCTCCTCCGTAAGGACAAGCGTATAAGTCCTGTCTTTCTGCGTCTCACCCTCGGGGTCACAGCTCCATGCCTCGCGTGTGAAGAAATACCGTTGCGCATCGCTGGCATTCTCGTCATGGCGATAAGTGATAGTAGATTTATTGTCAGAACGGCGCGTAATCCTCACGCTGTCGAAATCCGACATAAGCTGCGTGAAAGCTTGCTCTTCAGTAACAGTAGTGGAAGAGCCGCCGCCCGCCCTGAAAGAGCTGATAGTCGTTTTGTCGAACACATCGCCAGAATTGCTGGTATAAGGACTCGTGTAACAAACCTCGTTTGTCCCATTCCATCCTGTCAGTACAAGCGTGTCGTTGCCATTGTGAGCAATCTCAAAATCGACATTCACCATATACTCACAAGAACTCAATGTAAAAGTCATTGCCGCCAAAAACACCAGCAGCGTTCCGAATCTGAATTTTCTGTTGTTCATAATACTTTAATTTTAGGTATTGATAATTTGATTTGAATTTATGATGCAAAAGTATAG
>JAFWRA010000055.1 GCA_017508895.1 Bacteroidales bacterium | reverse complement strand
TTTTGCACCATGTACTTCACAATCCAGTTGGGCGTGAAGATTTGGGTGGCGGCAGGGATGTCTTCGGCTTCGGCCTTGTGGCCGCTCTTGAAGGAGGCGAAGACCTCATCTTTGCGCTCTGAGATATAGAACTGATAGAGCCAGCCAATCAGCTCCGACTGACGATAGTCTTCTTCGGTGATGAAGCTAGTGTGATTGAGCATGTCGATGAAGCCATCCTTGGCCAGAATGTCATCGGGCAAAAGCAAAGCGGTGTAGTCGGTGATGCCACCGAAACAGGCTTTGAGGATGGGCGTGAATTGACACAAGGAAGTGATGAGGATGGCGAATTGCTCAGTGGTGAGGTTGTCATCATTGATGATGGTACTGAGGCGTGTGCAGTCGGCATCGGCCATCGTGGGCAACAGGCCACGACGGGCGTTGGCGACGACCAAAGGGATGCGGACATCATCGCTCTCGAACTGCAAGGCCGGAGCCATCAGGCCGTTGTGTTGCAGAATGCTGATGGCCATGAAGCGGTTGAACCAGGTGTAGGCCGCTTCTTCATAGACATCGCGGATGCCACGGACACCGACGCGGTGACGGAGGCTCTGCCAGCGAGGATAGAAAGCGGGATCGTCGATGACCTGCCCTTTGAAGAGGGCACCACCTTGGACAGGCTGAGGCTCGTTTTCGGGTTTGACATTGCCTTCGGCATCGAAGCCGAGCATGGCGAACTTATTGATGACGCCCTGCTTCAGGATGGAGCGGGCGGCGGTGGCGAAGCGTTTGAGGTTTGAGGTGTCCATTTTTTTCGGGTTATCGTGCTTTAACTTCGTTGAATGCTTTGCATTTCGTGCTAACGGGTTTTCGGGTTTTCGTGCTAACGGGTTTTCGGGTTAACGACCGATGATGGCAGGGGTTGACACCGCCTGCCTATGGTCTGTCGTCCCTACGGGACTTATATGATCATGATTTCTTCACCGTTGTCGAGGTGGGATTGGAGTTGTTTGCGGATGGTTTCAAGGTAGGCATCGACATCGGCCTTGGTTTTGATGACCTTGGCGGTGCGGGTGTTGAGCTTGACTTGTTTCACCTTATAAGGCTGGGGCGTTGGGTTGGAAGAGCCGCCTGAAGTACCGCCAGTTGGTGGTTGAGGCGGGGGTGTTTGCTTGGCCTTGATGAGATCGAGGAGTTTGGCCGATTCGGTTGTATAGAAGTCGTTAGTATCGATATTGTTGAGCAAGGCCAGCAAGTTTTCGGACTGCGTTTTGCGCTGGATGAGGCCTTCGATGTCGAGGTCATAGGTGATGCTGTTTTCAGCAGCGATGGTGACGAGCTGCTGATAGGTGTCGCTGTAGCTTTTGCGGATTTGCTCGCGCGTCTTGCCTTTGAGGGCATCAAACTGCGCTTCGAGCGACTTGCGGAGCTTGACATAGACACGGAGGTTCTCGAAGGGCTTTATATCGTCCATGATTTCAGTGATGGCACTGACATCATTATAGTTGGACCTATCGAGATACTGCCAGTTGTCTTGATTCTCGCTGACAAAAGCGCGGATGCTGCGATAGGTGTCGAAGGTGTTCTTGTCAGTGACAAACTGGTGGATGATTTTGCGGCGGTCGATGATGGCCTTGGCTTGATCCTTTTTGGTGACGACCTCGGTGAAGAATGCAACGGGGTCGCGTTGGAGCTTCCAGTTTTGGAGCAGCTCAATGGCTTCGTCGTTTTGAGCGTTGAAGGGATAGCTGGCAATCTTACGACCATCGTCGTTTGCTGCAGCAATGGCGGTTTCGAGGAAGTCCTTACATTGACGGACGATTTCGGTGGTGTCGGAATTGGAGCTGAGGCTGACAATGCCGAACACTTCGTTCCAGGCATTGACGAAATCGTTGACGAGTTGCATGGGGATGGCCTGAGCCGGACAGACGGCGAACTTGGCCAACTCGCTCATGATGTTGGCGGCGACAAATGAAGGCTCGATGTTGCCGTTGTTGTTGTAGGTGAACTCGCGCTTATGACGGCGCACCAGCTCATTGACCACATAGACGGTACACATCGGATTCCATCCGTAAGGCGGGTTGGAGAAGTAGTTGACCACATCCTTCATGTTGACATCCTTAAACTGACGATTGAGGTAGTCTTCCACTTTTTCTTCGGCCTTGGTGAGCGGATTGAGTGGACCGTAATCGTTGGGATTGATGGGGCGCAAGATGCTCTTGCGCAGCCCATCGGAAGTAGTGGGTACAGATGACGAGCTGACCAGCTTGGCCATGCTGTAGATATTGGAAAAATGCTCTTGCAGGGCATTCAGGTAACGATTCTTGCCTTTGGAGGCATCAAGCGTGATAACAGAGTGGCCGCTGATGACGGGACAGGTGTCGAAGATGTGGAGCAAAGCGGTGGTGATTTCCTTTGTCTTCAGCGTGTTGGCACGCTCGGCAAATTCGCGATAGGTGCGCTGCCGCTTTTCATCGGAGGCACGGTTTTCATTGATGTACTTCTGTACTTGGCAATACCAGTAGAAGTTGTTGCGCAAGGCATTGTCGGCAGCGTGTTGCTTGGCCATAAAGAACACCAGGCGTTTTGCATCGTTATTGAGAGCGTAAGCGTTGGCATCAGGATATTCGGAATCGGTAATGAACTCGACAACAATGTCAGGATTGTTGGCGAGGAAGTTTTTGCCATTGATGGTGGCACCGATGGAGAAATTGGATGTCTCAAAACTGACGCGGTTTTGCGGGAGCAAATAGCCGAAGAGGATTTCCTTTAGCTGTGTGGCGAGGGTGTCCTGGTCAACGGTAAGGTTTTTGATGCGGTCGGCTACCTGACGCTCATCGTCGGAATAGAAGTCGTAGAAGACGGTTACGCCGTCTTGGGCTGTTTCCTTGTGGATGATGTTGTTTTCGCAAAGGAAGTCAAGCACGGTTTCGACTTCTTGCTTCAGGGCGAGCTTTTGGCTGTCGATGTCGCGCATGAGAAGCGTGGTGATGTTTTCGACCGTGGACTTGAAGGTGGCCTTATAGGTGTCGTTCATGTTGCAGATCATGAACAGGATCCTGACGACGCGAAGCGCAAAGTCGGGCTTTTCGTACTTTTCGCAAGCGACGGTGGCCACATGGATTGAGCTGTCGCCTTTGGCGGTGAGGCTGTTGGCGAACATGCCGTTATAGAACTGGTCGAACGAGACCAAGCCGCCGACTTCTTCGTTGGCGGTGCCTTTGGCTGTGTCGTGGGTGACCTGAATGATGGAACGGTTGGAGCCACGGACTTGCAAATCGACATAACCCAGGCTTACGAAGGACTCGAAGATGTTTGTCATCAGCGAGAACTGGTAAGGCACGAAGGGATAGAAGTCGATGAATTGCTGGCGGGACTCATAGGCTTTGTAGCTGTTGGGCAAAGCATGGAACTGTTGGGCAAGTGCGTTTTGCTTTGCATCATAGAGCTTGCCTAATTCAATCTCGGCAGCTGCTGTTTTTTCGAGAATACGCTTTTGGGTGATGTATTCCTGCTCGATACCTTTGAGCGAGACCTTGACCTCGAAACGACCCATAATCTTGCCGTAGTCCTCAGCGGTTTGGTTGATGTTGCAGGCTTGGAGGATTTGGGAGAGGTCTTGCTGCGCTGTGCAAGCGACCCAAATCTTATCCTCACAATACTTGTGCAGCTCCTCGACGATGGTCTGCAGCTGAAGGAGCAAACCTTTGCGGTCGTCGATGAACTGGCTGACCTCATCGACGAGGAAAACGAGGCGATAGTTTTCGTCCTTGTTTTTGAGATAGGCTTTCAGCTCGTTCATGAAGGTTTCGACACTGAGGACGAAGGAGCCTTCCTCGATGGCCTTGCGGATTTGGTCGGTGGCGAGCTGAGGCACCAGCTCCTTGCCGATGGCGAGAATCTCATCAAGCTCGGTGATGGCAAGGGTGTTGGACTCGGTGTCCCAATCGTAGCCTTTGGCAGCGATGCGCTGCTTGAACTCATTGAGTTTGCCGTAGTCGTCAAGCTTTTTCTCGAAATACTGGGCGAGCGGAAGGTTAAGGTTGTTGTAGCCACGGAAACGGTTGAACTGGTTCCAGAAGACATCCAAGAAGACGCGGTTTTGGTCGCCATAGGAGTCGCTGACCGTTTCGATGTTGAAGTGGATGGTGTCGATGGTGGCTTTCTTTAGCCATAAGGCCAGGTCTTCCATATCGGAGATGGTGACATTGGTCTTGCTGCCCATGACGGAAAGCGGGTCGCGAAGCTTTACAGCCTCGGTGAGACGCGCCACTGCCTTATCACTATACTTGGGATTGACGAGATAGTTGAGGAATTTCAGGAAGTGGGATTTACCACTGCCGAAATAACCATTGATCCAAATGCCGTTGTGGTTGAACTCGCGGAGGCGTACTTCGTTGAGAATGGTGTAGAGGCTTCGGATGATTTCGTCGGTAAAGACATATTCATCGATTTCGACCTTGACGGTTTCATCGTCGAAGTCGCTGGCCGATACCACGGGATTGACATAACGGTTAATGTCTTTCAGATATATATTCTGTTGCTTCATAGTGATAAGGTTTTATTCGCTTGGGAGATAGTCGTTGATAAAGAAAGTGGCGCGGTAGTTGTGCTGGTCATCGATACTATCGAAGAGGCGGAAATTGCTTTCGACTTTATGACCGGGATAGAAGATGATGATTTTATATCGGTTGGGCTTGTTGTATTCCTCGTAGTTGGCCATGAAGATATTGGTGCGCAGGTAAGGGAACATATCGCCCATACCGTAGAGGAACACATAAGGCCGATTCATTTCATCATCGATGTTGACATGGTCGATGATGCGCTTGTGGATGTATTTGAAGAAATCAGGGCGCAAAGCCTCGGCACACAAGAGCTTGGTGATGCCATCGGGATTGCTCTTTTCTTTATTCTTGATGTAGTCGAGATATGAGGGATTGGGGCCAAACTGTTTTTTTGACAGATAGGTGCAGAACTCATCAAAGATATTGAGGTCGAGGATGTCGACGAAATTGATGGGACGGATGAGCTTTTCCTTGAAGTCCTTGATTTGGCGACGGATTTCGTATTCGTCGGCAGGATTGTACTGGAAGATGTAGAAATTGTAGTTCAGGACACCATGTTCGAGGTCTTGAAATTTCTTGGAGCAAAGGACATCATAAAGCTCGTTGATGGTCATTGGTCTCATAAGGCGGAGTCTTTTATGCGTTCGATTTCGTAGGGTTGCAGCAGACAGGCTTCGAGGAACCACGGCTCGCCGATGGTGAGATAGAAGGCGAAGTCGGCATCAGGAAGCGAAACAGGGTGCAAGGCATCGGAGTCGTCGAGGATGCCGACCTTGCGGAGGATGGTGAGATAGGAACCAACGACTTTGCGCTTGGTGGCATCAGACCAGCTGTCGACAAAAGGATCATCGGCGGCGATTTCCATCATTTGCATATAGACATCGTTGAAGGTAACCGATTGGCTGACGGAGTTCCATTTCTTAATGACAACATTGACCTGGAAATCGAAGCAGATGCGATAGGCTTTGAGGACGACAAAAAACATGGCTATGTTTTGCGCCTGGAGCGACATGTCGAGGTAGTGCTTCCAGAATGCAGGTGGCACGGCCTTGTAGCGACGCTGGAACTCAGCAATAGCGCGTTTACGAGTGGTCTCGGTATTGATTTTAAGTAGTCGGTTGTTTATGATTTCATCTTTCAGCAGCGCATCGGCATCGTCGCTCATGAGGAGAGGCAGGACGGCTGTCATTTCGTTGATCATGAAGCCGCATCCTGTTATTGCCGCGCTGTATGGACTGGTATTTTTCATCTAAATTGCGTTTGGGTATAGAGGGTGCAAATTTATGGAAAAAATGGTGAATTTGGAGGGGTATTTTTATAAATAGGTGTAAAAAGATGAAAATGGATAAAACAAAGTTATATTTTTGCGGTTTGAAATCTATCTGATTATGAGCGATGAGCCATCAAATGAAGTGATGATGAGAGTATAATTTGAATTAATTAAGATGGGAATAATGTATGAGAGGTTGAACAGAAAGATGTGAATTTAATAGTATTGTAAATAATATTCATCATGGAAAACATTTTAAATAACACAGATGCTTTTGATATAAAAATTCGAGTACCTGAAATAGAAATCGACGAAAAAAATCCTTTCTTGAATGACAAACTAAAGAGGGATAATGATGTGATTACTATGACAAGAATTGTTGAGGCTTTTCAAAATGGTGGTGTACTATCTTTGAATGGTGCTTGGGGAAGTGGTAAAACCATATTTTTGAAAATATGGAAACAATACCTTTCCAATAAGGGTATCCCTGTGGCATATTACAATGCGTGGGAAGATGATATTAGTGAGGAGCCTTTATTTTCTATGATAAAAAGTCTAAAAAGCGTATCAAAAGACGAAAGCAGTTTTGATGTTTTTGTTGAAAAGGCGGGTAAATTTATTGTTGGAGCACTTTTTGGCGCAGTAAAAAGTGTTGCAGGTTTTGGGGGCAAGGTCGCTGCTGATGCTGTTAAAGGAGGTGTGGATCAAATTGAAAAAGATTGCATTGAATCTTTGAAGAGCAAAGATAATACCACAACTTTATTGAATGGGTTTAAAGATTCATTATCAGAATATGTTACAGACATTGCTTCAAAAGGGTATAATATTCCACTTGTGTATTTTGTGGATGAGTTAGATAGATGCAATCCGACTTTTGCCGTAAAGGTACTCGAAAGGATAAAGCATTTATTTGAGGTCAAGAATGTTGTATTTGTTTTGTCTATAGACAAAAGGCAATTGTGCCATTCAATCAATGGTTATTTTGGAAGTGAGGCTTTTGATTCAGAAGAGTATTTAATGCGTTTTATAGACATTGAATATTCTATTTCATCATTTGTTACTGAAGATTTTTGTTCGCATTTGTTAAAAGAACAATTTCATCTTGATAGAACGCTAACTGATAAAGCCGCAAATAAACTTATTGGTTATATTGGTACTTTTACATCATGTTTTAACCTTACATGCAGACAAACTGAAAAAGTCTTTTCTTTATTCACCGTAGCACTTTATCGAGTTGATGATAAGCCTTTTGATTCAACTACAATCAAAGATTTTAATTTGGAATTGCTTTTTTATTTAGCTTGTCTAAAAATATATAATCAAGAAGTATTCAATAAAATTGCTGAAAGGATTTACAGCGTTCAAGAGCTTGTTGATGCATTGGAGAAAATGCATAATGATTTTAATAGGTATAAAAGATACGAAGGTGCTGATGGAAAACACATTATTAGGACATTATCATTGCTTATTTGTTTATATGATGAATATATTATAGATTCTGATGCCATTTCAGAAGGTCATTTAAGACCAACATTCAATGTGTTGCCATCAAAATCTATGTTGAAATATATTGATGATTTTAGTGAAAAAGCTTATTCATGTTCATGGGACTTGTACCCATATATCGAGAAACTAAGGTTAAATAATGAATATGAAAAGATGCAATATTTAACCGAAGAAATTAAAAGTACATTGAACCGTTTGGATGTAATACAACCGGAACATAAGACAAAGAAGTGATAGAAGAAAAGAACGGTACAAATGAACGAACAGAACGAGACACATGAGAAAAGCATCATCACGGCCTATAAGCCATCGGAGTTGATTGCCATATTCAGCGCGGCTTTGGGCAGGCAGAATGAGTTTGCCAAATTGGTGAGTCTGCGCGGCATCTATCAGCAAAGGCAAAACAACCAAAACTGGTCGTTTGCCTACGCTGGGCTGCGTGATGAAAACACGCAAGAGGAAATCACACTGAGGATGCCCAAAGAGCTTTATGAGAGCCTGACCAATGGCAATTTGATCACTGTGATTGGCATCCTTGAAAGGAAGATTGACCCACGGGCAAGTGTGCAAATCACGCTTAACGTGACGCGGGTGGAGAAGCTACAGGAACAGGCTGTGAGCGAGGCCGACCAAAAGAAGGCCGAACTGCGCCGACGCAAGGCGCAAACAGGCTTCCGCAATGTGGACGGTGTAATAGAACAACGGCTGCTGGCCGATGAGCGTCCCAAGGTGGCTTTGCTGTTGGCCAATAACTCTATCACACTTTCGGACTTTGAGGCAGGCATACAAGCTGCACGAGCTGCCATTGACTTCACAGAGTATCGATGCGACTTTTTCAAGGCTGGCCCACTGTGCCAGAATCTCAATGATATCGACAGCAAAGGCTTTGATGTTATCGCGGTGGTGCGTGGTGGTGGCATAGGCATCGAGCGTCTCGACAATCTTGAAGTGCTGGAGACGCTGGCTCACCTTACCACCCCGGTTATCTCTGCCGTGGGACATCCAGAGGAGCGACTGGCTTTCAAGGAAATTGCAGATAAGGAGGTGGCCACACCGACGGCATTAGGGCAATACCTGAGCGACATGGTGGAGCGAGTGGCAGGAATGAAGGCCAAATCGAAGGCGATGCTGGTGCAGCAGGTGAGCAAGCAGTATGCCGACCAAATCGCCAACCTTGAAAAGCGACTGACGAAACAGGAAAAAGATTTCAAGGATGAGCGAGCCGGATATGTTGAACGAGAGAAGCGCAACGTGGAAGAGATGGCTAACTTGAAGAATAAAGTGGCGTGGATGGCCAACAAGCTGAACGAGCGAAAACGGACGATAGTTTGGCTGGCTGTGGGTTTGGCGATTGTTGCGGGGGTGCTGATTTGGGTTTTAGCGAGATAACCAATTAAAAAGCAAGTGAAATGTCAAGTAAATATACTGTAACCATCAAGTTTAGTGGCGGAGATGAAGTAGTCACAACGGTAAAAGCACATCGAAAGAGTTATGTGCTTGATTTAGCAAAGAAAACGGAAGAGTACAAAAGCTTTATTGAAAAGCACGAAGGGGAATATATCACTGAAACAGAAATAAAGCCCGTTATCTATCGACCAGAAGACAGAAACTTTTACCTAACATGTGTTTCAAAAAAGTATTGCTACGTTGATCATATTAGTGCTGGAGTTAGGGTTGAGTTCAGACGAGGCCAGTATAACAAAGGACAAAGTGTGTGGTCACTTACTGGAAGGGAAACGCCAGACCCTGAAGTTGCAGAAAAAGCGATAATAGATGTAGGGAAATGGCTTTCAGAGTTTTTCCCAGATGTGTTGGTGCAGCGAAACACACTACCATACGATATCATAGATGCACCCAATACCAAGGGGAAAGTGGGATGCCATTTTAACCTAAGAGAAGACACTGTAAGCCGAATCAAAGAGCAAGCAATGGAGCATGATATGGGGATTGGAGAATATATTGATTGGTTGTTTCTTGAATGGAGAGAAACAGAAGAATCGATGGATGAGTGATTGTTTTCTATGAAAACATGTTGAGGAAATAGGAAAAGGGAAATACGGCATCGACGATTGATAATAATCCAAAAAAGGCTATATTTGCAGCCTTAAAACGACATAAATAATAGAGCTTTGCGCTCTGTTTCCTTCCAACGAAATCTGGAAAATTTCAACTAACACTTGTAGAGGAAGCGGGACGATGAAGCTTGCGCCTTCAGGCGTGAGCTTTTCGTATCCATTCTACAAGTGGTTTTCCAGAGCCCGTTGGAGATGGTGCGGATTGTCTCACGCCTCTTTCTTTGCGCGAGACTGAGCGAGGGCTGAAAATCACACAACATGACCAGGGAGGACATAAAACAGCGGTACGCTGACATCAAGGCAAAATTGAAGGCTGCACAAACGCTTTTGGATAGCCTCAATGATGAGGATGAAGATGACCTGCAAAGCCAAGCCGACGCGCTGAAAGAGGTTGTAAGGCTTCATCAGGAAGCTGCCGACATAATGGCTGAAATAGACCGTTTGCAGGGAAATTCCTCACGAAAAAAGTGAGTGAGGAATGAGGAAATGAGGAAAATTGAAAAATAGCCCCGAACATCGCAAGATGTCGGGGCTATTTTTCAATCATTTCTTTGTGGTTTTAGGATGTTTTGCAGGTTGATGATGGCGTACTCAGTGCGGTGGACACCTGCGCTTTGTGCGGCGTGGTTGACGACATCGACGAGGTAGGCGTAATCGGACTGTTTGATGGTGGCCGAAATGGTGAGGCCACACACGCCAAAGAAGCCGAGGTTTGTGGCCACCACGGCGGGACGGATGGCACGGTAGGCGGCTTTGGTGTAGGTTTCGATGTGGATGATTGCTTTCATTGTGATAGGAGTTATAGGAGTTATAGGACTGATGTGACTGATGTGGATGCCCAAGGGCTGCGCCCTTGGTTGTGGTCGTGTCACCCCTCCGGGGTTGGTAGTGGTGGGTCGATGGTCAGTTTGTAGGCTGACTCGCGGATGCCGGCTTTTTGTAAGGCGGTTTTGATGGCCTCGTATGTTTGAGGCCCTCTGCGCGTTCTGATGGTAGCTGAATAGCAGACAAAACGCCAAAGGCGTTTGACGACATTGGATTTCATCATGATAGTATGGATGGCGGCATAGGCATCCATGGAGCGGGTTTCGATTTGTATTGTGTAGTTCATAGTGCGTTGGTGTTATCCCCGAAGCTGCGCTGCGCTTGCATCGGGTTAAGTTCGTTTCACCCCTTCGGGGTTCTTTTGGTACTGGCCAGTTGAGGGGTGTAATAGCTGGCCAGACTTGATGAAGAATTGCAGGTAACGCTCAGCGGTTTTTTCGGTGATGTTGAGCGCAGCGGCGGTATTGAGGTAGGTTGGGCGGTCGAAAGTTTCTGGCAATGCTGCCAGGAACTTTTCGCGGGTTTCGGCTGCGATTACCTGACGGCCTTTCAAGACAGGTGCCTTGGCGTTGCGAGGCAGCGCCTGAAAGACAGCTGCCGAGTGCTGCAGCAGGACTTTGACCATGGCCAAGGCAGTGTCGAAGTCGGCATCGGAGCAGACCAGCCGCTTGATGTCTTTCAGACTTTTGCCTGGTGCCTTATCGATGAGGCGAAGGACGCTGAGGATCATCGCGAAGCGAAAGAGGATGAGGCCGAGGCGGCGGACGGTGGCCACGATTTCGTCGCCGAGCAGCTGAGCGAAGCGAAGCTGCGTGGCTTCAAAGAAGTCGTTGAACTGGTCCATTTGGGAGAGGCTGAGAGTGAACTGGACTGGCCGCTTGGGGAACTTCTTCAGGAAGGTGAAGAAGTCGCGGCCAATCTCCTTGAACTTCTCATCGGCGGTGGTACCACCATGGGAGGCAAACATGTTGTGCCAGACCAGTTCGGTTTCCATGACATAGAAGATGAAACGGCTGAACAAGCCGTTTTCAGCATCAGGGATGAGATTGAAGATTTGCTGCGGTGTGCCGGACAGGACAGCGGAGAATTTGGGCTTCACTATCTCGACATATTCATGATCTTTCTTGCGGAGATAGGAAATCGTTTCGTGGTGAAACGCTTTCCTGAATCCGTCGGAATAGTTGCCCAGGTCAGAATTGAAGGCGTTGGCCAAGGTGTCGCCTTCTGTCTCGAACAGAAGGCCGACACCGTTGTTTTGGGCGAGGGTCTGATAGACGACAGTGGCCGTGCTGTTGGCAGGGACGAACAAAGTGAGGAACGGCGGTTCTTTTGGTGGCACTTCAAGAGAGTTTTTGCGGTTGATGGCATAGGCCACTTGGGCAGCTTCAAACTTCTTCAGCTGCTTGCGGTATTTGTCGCGGAGCGCCTGATGCAACGGCGCAGCGAGATGACGGCACAGGGAGAGCCGTCCTTTGCCAGCCGATGCTCGTGCCGTGACAAAGAGGAAGAGATTGGCGAAGACTTCGCGACAGTCATACATGCCATAGACATTCGGGATGCAAGCCGAAAAG
>JAFWRA010000005.1 GCA_017508895.1 Bacteroidales bacterium | reverse complement strand
ATCGATTTCTCGTGACGTTTGCGGGCATAACCGATCAGGTTCTTCATACCGATGCTCTGCTTACGGGCAGGACGGATTTCTGAAGGAATCTGGAAGGTAGCACCACCGATACGACGGCTTCTTACTTCCACTTGAGGAGTAACGTTGGCCAAGGCCTTTTTCCATACCTCAACTGGATTTTCGTTGAGCTTACTTTCAACGATGTCCATTGCTTCGTAGAAAATCTGATAAGCCAAATTCTTCTTACCCTTGAGCATGATGTTGTTCACGAACTTCGTGACTTGCACATCACCGTACTTCGGGTCGGGAAGGATAATTCTCTTCTTTGGTTTAGCTTTTCTCATGTCTGTTAAGTCTTTCTGTTTTGACTAATCGTTATTTCTTTGCGGCTTGTTTGGGTCGTTTAGCACCGTACTTAGACCTGCGCTGGCGGCGGCCATCAACACCAGAGGTATCCAAAGCACCTCTAATGATGTGATAACGCACACCTGGCAAATCCTTAACACGACCACCTCTGATCATAACAATGCTGTGTTCCTGCAAGTTGTGGCCCTCACCGGGGATGTAGGCGTTGACCTCCTTTTGGTTGGTCAGACGGACCCTAGCGACCTTACGCATAGCTGAGTTAGGCTTCTTGGGGGTCGTCGTGTAAACACGAACACATACACCGCGACGTTGTGGGCTAGCATCCAATGCAGGAGACTTGCTCTTGTCGATCAATTTTTGGCGCCCTTTGCGCACTAATTGTTGAATAGTCGGCATTTTTAATTTGTTAGGTTAATTTGTTAGTTATTCAATCCTTTGATTAGGAATTATTTACAAACTCATACCAAACTGGCCGAGGGCAGCGCTTTCAAGATGTAGTCAGGGAAACACAATAAGCCATGGACGGCTTAGAAGTCTATAAACCCACGCTGTGACATTATAAGAACGCTTGATTTTGGCGTCACATCGTGTAGAAACCTATTACGTTTAACTTATCAGGTTCCTTAACTATATCATTTTCAAGGGCAAGCCCTCATTCAATTCAGCGGGTGCAAAAGTACAACATTTTTCAATACGCTGAGCACTTTTTTGAAAATAATTGAAAAAAATGTTGATATCAATACTTATTTATCTGTATTTCAGTAACTTAAATATGTTGAAAACTTATGCTTTTGCATAAAAAAAGCGTCTTTTCCAACCTGTTTTTGTCGAAAAAGACACCTATATGACACGAAATCGACCGTCTATAGATTGACTTTCGTCGAATCTTCGATTTCCCTCCCTCGCATATTTCAGCGCTGGAATGACATAGACGGTCGATTTCAAAACCTTATTCTAATACTTCACGAAACGGTCTTCACCGTTGCTCAAACCGAGCAGTTCGCTGCGGCCAAAGAGGAGGAAAATCTTGTGATTCCAGATAAGTTCCCACAGGATACGGCTCACGCGCACCTGCTCCTCGGGAGCCAACTCCTCGCTCGTGACGGTGGTGTTCTCATCGGCTTTCTTGACCTGATGTTCTTGGAAGGCCACCTGAACAATCTGGTAGCACAAGTTGACGAAGGTGATGCCCGTGGTGTGGTCGCGGCTGTCCATAATCATGTTGATTCTGTCTCTCAATTCCTCATCGTTATAGAGGAGATGTACGGGATTGGCGTCGTAATTCATGGTTGTTCTGTTTTAGATGATGGTGCAAAGATAGGGATTATTTCGGAACTTGCAACATTTTAACTGAATAACGAATTCTTTTTTACACCTTATATTAATATGTCGCTCCGATTTCGTACCTTTGCACCCGCAAAAATGAGCAAAATGGTTACCGAATTATTGGTCGTTTGGATTGTTGGTGTTGTGGCCTTCTTTGTGCTTTGGGCGGTTTTGCTCAAGATGATTAAGCGGATTAGCGAGAGGAAGAACAAAAAAGAGGATTGCATATCCCCGATTCAACCTTCAACGGATTGCAAATCCAAGGAAACTATCGACAACAATTTTTGATTTTTGAATCTTTAAATCATTGAATATTAAATCTTTAAATACAGAACAATGAAATACGACGTCATCGTTATCGGCAGCGGCCCGGGAGGCTATGTGGCTGCCATCAGAGCATCACAACTTGGAAAGAAGACCGCCGTGGTCGAGAAGGCCGAAGTGGGCGGCATCTGCCTCAACTGGGGCTGCATCCCCACAAAAGCCCTGCTGAAGAGCGCGCAGGTCTACACCTATATTAATCATGCCGAGAACTACGGCATCAAAGTGGAAGGCGAAGTGAAACCCGACATGGAGGCCGTGGTGGCTCGCAGCCGTGGCGTGGCCGACACCATGAGCAAGGGCGTGCAATACCTCCTCAAGAAAAACAACGTGGATGTCATTGCCGGCTACGGCAAACTGACCGACGACAAACAGGTGGAAGTGACCGACGCCGAAGGCAACAAGAACCTCTACGAAGCCGACCATATCATCCTCGCCACGGGTTCCCGCGTGCGCGAGCTGCCTGCCTTGCCTATCGACGGCAAGAAGATCATCGGTTACCGCCAAGCCCTCGTACTCGACAAACTGCCAGAAAGCATGGTCGTGGTCGGTTCGGGTGCCATCGGCTCTGAGTTTGCTTTCTTCTTCACCTCGATGGGTGTGAAGGTGACTTTGGTTGAATTCCTGCCCAACGTAGTCCCGAACGAAGACGAAGAAGTCTCAAAGCAAGTGGAGCGTGCCTTCAAGAAGTTGAAGATGACCGTAATGACCGAAGCCTCGGTGACCCACATCGACACCACAGGTGAGAAATGCGTTTGCACCATCGCCACAAAGAAGGGTGAGAAGACCGTGGAGGCCGACATCGTACTCTCCGCCGTCGGTGTGCAGACCAACATCGACAACCTCGGCCTTGAGGAACTCGGCATCACCACCGAACGCGGCAAAATCAACGTGGACGAATGGTATCGCACCAACGTGCCGGGCATCTATGCCATCGGCGACATCGTGCATGGCCCCGCCTTGGCCCATAAAGCCGACCACGAAGCCACCATCTGTGTGGAGAAGCTCTGTGGCCTGGATCCCAAGCCGCTCAACTACGCCAACATTCCTGGCTGCACCTACACCACACCTGAAATCGCCTCTGTCGGTCTGAGCGAAGCGAAGGCCATCGCAGCGGGCTATGAGGTGAAGATAGGCAAGTTCCCCTTCACTGCATCAGGCAAAGCCACCGCTGCCGGCAACCGCGACGGCTTCATCAAGGTCGTCTTCGACGCCAAGACCGGCGACTGGCTGGGCTGCCACATGGTCGGAGACAACGTCACCGAGATGGTGGCTGCTGCTGTGCTCTGCCGTGAGCTGGGCGCCAAGGGCGAAGACATCATCCATGCCGTGTTCCCCCACCCCACCATGTCGGAAGGCATTATGGAGGCCGCGGCTGCGGCGTATGGTGAATGCGTTCATCTTTAATGCGGAATTATGAATGCTGAATGCTGAAATCGAAGATTCGACGAAGTCAATGTCGCGATGCGCAGCTGGGCTTTGCCTCATTCAGCATTCCTCTTTCAGCATTCCAAATTATATTACCATGGAAATAATAGAAACCAAGATAAAAGACCTGCTCATCATCAAGCCTGACGTGTTCATAGATGAGCGTGGCTATTTTTTTGAAAGCTACAACAAGGAGCGTTTCATGGAACACGGTCTGGATATGACTTTCGTGCAGGATAACGAATCACAGTCGATGCGAGGCGTGTTGCGCGGACTTCATTTCCAGAAGCCTCCCTTTGCCCAAGGTAAGTTGGTGCGTGTGGTGAAAGGCGCTGTGAGGGATGTTGTCGTCGACTTGCGGAAAGGCTCACCCACTTACGGGCATTGGGAATCCGTCGTATTGACTGAAAGCAACAAGCTGATGTATTGGATCCCGGAAGGCTTCGCACATGGCTTTGTCTGCCTCGAAGACCATTCGGTGTTTACTTATAAATGCACCAATGTCTACAACAAATCTTCTGAAGGCAGCATCCGCTGGAACGACCCCGACCTCGGCATCAACTGGGACATTGAGGACCCGATTCTGTCGGAGAAAGACAAGGTATCGCCGATGTTCAAGGATTTTATCAGTCCGTTTTGATATCATTATGTGACAATCAGCAGTCAGCTATCAGTTCGGTCTCAACCTGCTGAAAACTGATTGCTGAGAGCTGACAGCATAAAAGCTAAACTAATCTTGAAATTTGAAATCTGAAATCCACTATATGAAAACTAAGAATCTCCTCCTCGCCTGCGGCATGGCTATTATATTAATAGGTGTGGCAGCAGCGGTCACTTTTTCACTTGCCCAATCCAATGATGAGCAATTGGAAGAATATGAAGGCACAGACCAAGAATTCCTTTCCTTCGACCACATCGACCACATTACTCATGACATTGAGTTACCTGATACGATGACATTTTGCGGTGAAGAGGTACCATTGGACCTGTTTTTTGTCAGAGAACGTCTTGAACGTGAGTTGTTGGTCAACTCGTACCTGCATTCCAGCACCTTGTTATTATTGAAACGCTCATCGCGATGGTTTCCCATCATGGAGCCCATTATGGAAAAATATGGCCTTCCTGAAGACTTCAAGTATCTGGCGATGATTGAAAGCTCACTCACCAATGCCGTTTCACCTGCCAAAGCGACAGGCTTCTGGCAATTCCTTGAAGGAACCGGGAAACAATACGATCTGGAGATCAACAAGGAAGTGGATATGCGATACAATGTGGAGAAAGAGACCGTGGCCGCCTGTCGTTATCTCAAAGACTCATATAGGAAGTTTGGTGACTGGACCTTGTCGGCAGCCGCCTTCAACTGCGGCAACGGAAGAATCTCCAAGACAATTGAAGAACAACGTGTGGATTCCTATTATGACATGCTGTTGCCTGAGGAAACGCAACGTTATGTCTACCGTATCTTGGCCCTAAAACTCATCACTGAAAATCCAGAAAAATACGGTTTCCAAATCCGTGACAACGGTTGGTATCAACCTTACGAATGCAAAACCATCACCGTCACCAAGTCCATCCCAAGTTTGATTGATTTTGCCTATGAACAAGGTACCAACCTCAAGATGTTGAAGTATTTCAACCCTTGGCTGCGCGGCAACTCACTGACCATATCAGCTGGCAATAGTTATGAGATTAAGATCCCGACAGGAAAATATGCGAAAACACATGGGAAAATGAGAAAAGCGGAATGAACGAGTTTTCAGAAGACAAGACTTTAGAGATTTTAGGTGCGCGGGAAAACAACCTGAAGAATATCGACCTTTCCATTCCCCGCAATGCCCTGGTGGTAGTCACCGGCATCAGCGGGAGCGGTAAATCGTCGTTGGCCTTTGACACAATTTATGCCGAGGGACAGCGCCGCTACATGGAAAGTTTCTCGGCCTATGCGAGACAGTTCATCGGCAACATGGAACGCCCCGATGTGGATAAAATCACAGGCTTGAGTCCCGTCATCAGTATTGAGCAAAAGTCAGTGAACAAAAACCCACGCTCGACGGTGGGGACCATCACCGAGATTTACGACTTCCTTCGCCTGCTCTATGCCCGCATCGGCGAGGCCTATTCCTATAACACAGGCGAGAAGATGGTGCGCTACACTGAGGAGCAGATCACCGACCTTATTCTCAAAGAGTTTGACGGCAAGCGCATCAATATACTTGCACCCGCTGTCCGTGGCCGTAAAGGCCATTACCGCGAGCTGTTTGAGCATATCCGCCAAGCGGGATTCACAAGGGTTCGTGTGGACGGTGAAATGCGTGAGATTGAGTTCGGCATGATGGTGGACCGCTACAAGACCCACGACATTGAAATTGTCGTAGACCGAATTGAAGTGCATGAGGACAGCCTCTCGCGCATCAAGAAGTCGGTGCAGACCGCCTTCCGTTATGGCAAAGGCTTGCTCATGGTGCTCGACAACGATACGCAACAGTTGCGCTATTTCAGCCGCCTGCTGATGTGCCCCACCACAGGGCTCTCCTATGAAGACCCAGAACCCAACACCTTCTCGTTCAACTCACCCTACGGTGCTTGCCCCAAGTGCAACGGATTGGGCGAAATCGCCGTCGTGGACAAGGAAAAGCTCATCCCCAACCCCAACCTGAGCCTCCGCAAAGGCGGGCTGGCTCCAGCGGGCGAATACAAAGCCGGCAGTTGGATCTTCAAGCAGCTGGAAGCCATCGGTCTAAAATACGGCTACACCCTTGACACCCCGCTGAAAGACATCTCCGAAGAAGCTCTCGACGTCATCCTTTACGGCACCAACGAGACCTTCGAGGTGAAGCGCGAGACCCTTGGCATCACCTCGACCTATAAAATCAATTTCGAGGGCATCATTAACTTCATTGAAGACCAGAACAACGAGGAAGCCTCGGCGGCTATCGCGCGCTGGGCAGGCTCGTTCATGAACCATGTGACTTGCCCAGTTTGCGGTGGCACAAGACTGAAAAAAGAGTCACAGTATTTCCGCATCGATGGGAAGAACATCGCTGAAGTGGCCAACATGGACACCCTCAGCCTTGGCAAATGGATTGACGAGTTGCCCGGAAAACTCACCGAACGACAGAACGACATTGCCAAGGAAATCCTGCGCGAAATTCACAAGCGCGTGCATTTCCTCCTCGACATCGGCATCGACTATCTCAACATGAACCGTCCAGCAGCATCACTTTCGGGTGGCGAGGCACAACGTATTCGTTTGGCCACACAAATCGGGTCACAGTTGACTGGCGTTTTATATATTTTGGACGAACCCAGCATCGGTTTGCACCAACGCGACAACCAACGCCTCATCGAGTCGCTGAAAGAACTGCGCGACATCGGCAACTCGGTCATCGTGGTGGAGCACGACAAAGACACCATGCTCAATGCGGACTATCTCGTCGACATCGGTCCAGGCGCAGGTAGGCACGGTGGTGAAGTGGTTTTTGCTGGCACACCCGCCGAAACCAAAACGGGGCATTCTATCACCTGCGACTACCTCAACGGCATCCGTCAAATCGAAGTGCCCAAAACAAGGCGCAAGCCATTGGATGGCGATTTCCTCACCATCAAAGGCGCAAAAGGCCACAACCTGAAGAACGTGGACTTGAAGCTGCCTCTTGGCGTAATGGTTTGCGTGACGGGTGTCAGCGGTTCGGGCAAGTCCACCTTAATTAATGAGACCCTCTCCCCCATCCTCAGCCAAAAGTTCTACCGGTCGGTAAAGGAGCCCCTGCCCTACGACAGCATCGAGAGCTTAGAGAAAATCGACAAGATCATCCAAATCGACCAGGCACCTATTGGACGCACACCGCGAAGCAATCCAGCCACCTACACTAAGGTCTTCGACGACATCCGAAAACTCTATGGTGAGTTGCCCGAATCGAAAATCCGCAACTACAAGGCGGGGCGTTTCTCCTTCAACGTGAAAGGCGGTCGCTGCGAGGCATGTAAAGGCGCTGGCGTGCGTGTCATCGAGATGAACTTCCTCCCCGACGTGACAGTACTTTGCGAGGAATGCCAAGGCAAACGTTACAACCGCGAGACCCTTGAAGTGCGCTACAAAGGCAAGTCGATCAACGACGTGCTTAACATGACCATCAACGAGGCAGTGGAGTTTTTTGAGAATATCCCGAACATCATTCAGAAAATCAGAACGTTGAAAGATGTCGGCTTGGGTTATCTGACCCTCGGTCAAGCTTCAACCACCATCAGTGGCGGTGAGGCGCAACGTGTGAAATTGGCTACCGAACTCGCCAAGCGCGACACGGGCAAGACACTTTATGTGCTTGATGAGCCCACCACAGGCCTGCACTTTGAGGACATCAAGGTGCTGATGAACGTGTTGAACAAGCTCGTCGACAAGGGCAACACCGTCCTCATTATCGAGCACAACTTGGATGTTATCAAGATGGCGGACTGGATCATCGACATGGGTCCCGAGGGCGGCGACCGTGGCGGACGCATCGTCTGCGAAGGCACACCTGAAGAAGTGGCACAATGTGCAAAGAGTTATACAGGGCAGTATTTAAAGGAGGAACTGTTTGGAAAAAAGACTCTAGAAAAACCGTAATTCCAAAATAGTTTGTACTTTTGCAATCATAATGACACTGATTATTCATCATGGTAACTGACAAAGTAGCATATTGGATCGACATTGCCGATTACGATCTCAAGACCGCCGAGGCCATGCATCAGACAGGGCGTTGGCTGTATGTTGCCTTCATGTGCCATCAAGTAATTGAAAAGACGCTGAAGGCTTATTGGTGCGGAACCCAGCCTGATATGCCACCCTACACTCACCATCACATGCGACTGGCCGAAGGTTGTGGCCTCTATGAAAAGATGAGTGACGAACAAAAAGACTTCCTCGACCTCGTAACGAATTACAACATCGAAGCCCGCTATCCTGAAGACAAAGAGGCCTTGGCACGCACTTTGACTCCAGATGTATGCCGACAACTGATAGACGAAACCAAACAAATGATGACATGGATAATAGAACAACTCTCAGCCGCAACGAAGCCCTAAATCTCGTTAGACGCTACAAGCAGATTATTGCTCAGCGTTTCGAAAAAGAGCCACGTGTCATCATGTTTGGCTCCTACTCAAAGGGCTATGCTAACCCGGACAGCGACATTGATGTGGCCGTCATCGTGCCTACTTACGGCGACCGCAAATTTGAGATCTCCAAAGGCCTTTGGCGCGACACCCGCGAAGTGAGTTTCCTTATTGAGCCCGTACTTTTGGCGGAAGACCGATGGTCGCCGCTTTACGACGATGTAATCCAAACTGGCATTGCAGTTTAAACGCGGTGTATGTATCATTTGTCAGGGCACGCCTGAAGAGATTTGCAATTGTACGGATAGCTATACAGCGAAATATTTGAGGGAAGAACTGAATGTTAGAAGTTGACTCGCTCTGACAAATCCTGAAACACAACATTAAAACCTAAAACAATGAAAAAAGCACTTTACATCCTTTTGTTCGGTACACTGATGGCATGTGGATCGAATCATCAGAAACAAGGCACCATCAATACGTTAGGGAATTTCACCGAACAGACAGTTGAGCAGCAGCCCACAACAGTCGAAGGCGACTGCATCATGGAAGATGTGCTGCGGCTCATCCCGAAAAACGTCCTCCCCGAAAACATGCGCCAGCTGGACCTTGCAGCTGAAATCCTTAAGAAAGCAGAAGGCGGCGACGATAGCTACGAGGTGCAGTGCAACTACGCCTATTACGACAGGACGGAAGGTGAATGCGACCATTCGGCAATCCAACTGAAGAGTTTCCCGAAAGCCGATGGCTCACACCTCGTGCTCTATGCCTATTCAGGCGGCTGCGACTGCAACGTCATGATCGACCACAAGGCCTACATTTACCGCGAGGGACAACTCTCTGAGACCTCATGGCCTTTCCCCGAACCCGGGTTCGATGAGTTCTACAACGCTCTGTCGTTCTATGGCGCAGACAAGGCCGACATCGACTTTACCAAAGAGGACGGCATGCCATTCTATATGCTCGGTCCCGACGACAACATCTTGTGCGATTGGGCGGCTTGCGACTACGATGATTTCCTAGAATACCAACGCCCCATCACCTACCGCTGGAATGGCGAACGCTTCGACAAGAGCTACGGCGCATACCGCATCTGCGGCGAAAGCAACTTCGGAGGGCTCAAACTCGGCGGCCCTATGCCCCAAGCCCTTGACGGCTTCCGCCTCGACCCGTTGGAGCAAAACGAATACTACGGCGAAACGATGCTCGTTGACACAAAGACAGACGAGGACATTGCCAAGATACAGTATGGAATAGAAAACGGAGTGCAAAACATCACCTACATCGAGGTCTACAGCAAGCATTACGCGACCGACAACGGCACCAAGGTTGGCGACATGATTGCCGACGTACTCAAGGCGAGCTCCATGTCGGCCGCCTACAACTTCAGTGATGGCAAGGCCGAAGACGACACCACACGTTGGACCTACGTCAAGACCTGGCACGGGATTTTCGCCGTCGACGGCAACAGCATTACTGTGGGCACGCCACATACCTCGCCCAATAGCGACCTCGATCCCTTATTGGGCACCGACCTCAAGGCTTCGGTTCCTTCCGAGCCCGTGAGAGCCATCGAAATCATGAAAGTGTCGGAGGAAGAATAAATGTTGTAATCCGAAACACAACATCTTAAAACTGCAGACGATAAAAAGGGCTGGTGGTTCAAACTTCCGGCCCTTTTTGCATTAGCGTAGCCAAAGCACCTGCCCCTTACTGATGCGGGCGCCTTCCTTCAAACCGTTCTTTTTCAAGATTATTTCAGGTTTTACAGCGAAACGCAAGGCCACATCGCGCAGGGTCTCGCCTTCCTGGACGGTGTATTTCTTCGCCTTCCAGTTGCTGTTTCTCAGTTTCGAGAGATACACCACATCGCCGCTGTGGAAGACCACCTCTTCGGGATGCTTCAGGCAGTTGTATTGGCAAAAGCGCTTAAACTTAATGCCGAAGGCCTTAGCCATACTCTCTGGCGTTTCCCCTTCTTTTGCATACACGAAACGTACCTTGTTGTTTTCATAAATAAAGCGCTTGTCTTGGGTCATATCGGCCAAAGGATACACCGATTTGTCCACTGGAGAGAATGCCAACTCAAAGTACTCATCTACAGCAGGGTCAATAGGTTCAACCTCGCTCTCCGCCAGCAGACCGAGGGCGATTTGGTCGTATTGCGACAAGTCATACAGGTTGATGCGGTCGATGAGCAGCTGGGCATATTTAGGATTGGTGGCATAGCCTGCCGCTTTTAGGCCCTTTGCCCAACCTTCATAGTCGGTGATTTCCAAGTCAAAAAGAGCGGCATAGCGGCTTCGGCCACAAAGGAACTCGGAATGGTCGCTGAAAGAGTCTTCTACATTGTCATACTTGCGGAAGCACTCGTTCTTCTCGTCATCGTCCATATAATAAGTGTCGCCTTCCCAGCCCTTGTGGCACTTGATGCCAAAGTGATTCTTGGCCTCACGCGCCAGTGAGCTGTTACCCGCACCCGATTCGAGCAGCCCCTGCGCCAAAGTGATGGACGCTGGAATCTTATGGGTCTTCATCTCACGGATGGCGATGTCCTTGTAAGTCTGGATGTATTCTTCGGGGGTGATGCGCTGCGCCGATAGCATTAAGGGTATCAAGAGCAATAGTAGCAGTGGGAACTTCTTCATTTTTCTGTCGCTTTTTGGACTATGGCTTATGGCCTATGACTATGGCTTGCTCTTACGTAAAAGCAGGCCATAGTCATCAGCCTTTGGCCATAGTTAACAACGTAAAACCAACTAAAATCGTATAAAACCAAAATAAAAAAGCTATCGTTCCGTTTTTTTCCGTATCTTTGAAGCCAATTTTTGCAATGTCTATGGACACAACCAACCTATTTAAATACTTCCCTGAACTCAGCGACAAGCAGAAGGAGCAGTATAACCAACTGAAAGCCTTATATTTGGACTGGAACAGTAAAATCAACGTCATCTCGCGCAAGGACATGGAGCACTTCTATGAGCACCATGTGTTGCACTCATTGGCCATTGCCAAATATTACGAGTTGCTGCCTGGCATGAAGGTGATGGACTTGGGCACAGGTGGAGGTTTCCCGGGCATCCCTTTGGCCATCATGTTTCCGCAGACCGAGTTCTACCTCATCGACGGGACGGGCAAGAAAATCAAGGTGGTGAATGCTGTGAAAGATGCCATTGGCTTGGAGAATGTGGTAGCTGAGCAGAAACGTGCCGAAGAGGTGAAGGACAAATTCGACGTGATAACCGGTCGCGCTGTGATGACGCTTCCTGAAATCGCCAATTTGGCAGGCAACAAGTTGAGAATCAGAGGCGATGAAGAGGCAGGAGGCATCATGTACCTGAAAGGCGGCGACCTCACGGAAGAATTCAAGGCACTGAACCGCTATTGGCACCACAAAAAAGCCATCATCAGCAAATGGTTTAAGGAGGATTACTTTGTGGAGAAATACGTTATTCATTTGTTTTAATCACAAAACCGACAAAACGTGCAAAACAACAATAGGACAAACAAGCAACGGCTCGCACACCACCCTCCAATGCAACGCACCCGAATGGGTATACGACGTCAGCAAAGGTGCATTAGAAAAGAGCCAGCTAACGGCTTCCCAAATTGGCTTGGTTTTTTGGGCATCTTGTTTTTGTTTCATATTTTCAATAGACATCAATAATTATCAACAAATACTAATCAAATGAAAAAACTGACACTAACCTTATTCGCAACACTTGCCTTAAGCACAATGATGCTCGCCCAGCAGGCCATGCCAGTGCCATTCGACCCCAACGTCAGGAGAGGCAAACTGGAGAACGGATTGACCTATTACATCCGTCACAACGAGAAACCTGCCCAGCGCGCCAACTTCTACATCGCGCAGAAGGTCGGTTCCATCCTTGAAGAGGACGACCAACAGGGGCTAGCCCACTTCCTGGAGCACATGGCCTTCAACGGCACAAAGAACTTCCCTGGCAAGGAGCTCCTTAACTACATGGAGCACAACGGCGTGAAGTTCGGCGAAAACGTCAATGCTTGGACCAGTATTGAGCAAACCGTTTACATGCTGACCAACGTTCCCACTACTAACATGAACCTCGTCGACTCGTGCATCCTCATCCTCCACGACTGGTCGAGCTTCATCTCCTTGGAAGGCCCCGAAATCGACAAAGAACGCGGTGTCATCCTCGAAGAGAAGCGCACCCGCAACGATGCCCAACAGCGCATGTGGGAGAAGATGCTGCCCGAGATTTATCCTAACAGCCCCTATGGTCACCGTATGCCCATCGGTCTTGAGGAAGTCATCACCGGCTTCGACCACGAGGCCTTGCGTGCTTATTATCACAAATGGTATCGTCCCGACCTTCAGGGTATCATTATCATTGGCGACATCGATGTCAATGAAGTGGAGAGCCACCTGAAGACCATATTCGAGGACATCCCTGCCCCCATCAATCCTGCCGAACGCACCCGTTTTGAGGTAGCCGACAACGAAGAGCCCATCGTGAGCATCTGCACCGACCGCGAGGAGACCAACTACAACATTTCGGTGTACTACAAGCACGACGTGGTACCGAACGAAGCAAAAGGCGACATCCAGTATTGGTTGAAAGGCTACATCGATCAGCTCGTAGCCACCATGTACAATAACCGCATGGAGGAACTGACCCAGAAAGCCAACCCGCCATTCATCTTCGGTTACGGCTATTATGGTACCTTCTTCGTCAGCGACACCAAGGATGCCTGGACCAGCCTGGCCTACGCCAAAGACAAAGATGGCATCGACGAAGCCTTGAACGCCATTGTGGCCGAGAACAAGCGCATGCAGCAATACGGTTTCACTGCTTCAGAGTTTGAGCGCGCCAAAGCCGACCTGACGAAGCGCATTGAAAACCAATATGATGAGCGCGACAAGCAAGAGACAGGACGCTATCTCTATCCCATCCTCAACCACTTCCTCACCAACGAGCCGCTGATGGGCATCGAAAACGAGTACATGCTGCTCAGCCAAATCCTTCCTGCCCTTCCTGTGGAAGTCATCAACCAATATGTGCCTGAGCTCATCCGCAAGGACAACATCGTCATCACGCTGACCGCTCCCGAAAAGGAAGGCGAAGTGCTGCCCACCAAGGAAGAACTCGTCGCCCTGTTTAACAAAGCCAACGAAGTCGAGGTGGAACCTTACAAGGAGACCGTCAGCAACGAGCCTCTGATTGCCACCCTTCCCGTGAAAGGCGCCATTGAGAGCAAGAAACACGACGACACCTTTGATGCCACCATCCTCAATTTGAAGAATGGCGTGAAGGTCATTTACAAACCCACCACTTTCAAGGACGATGAAATCCTGATGTCGGCCTACAGCTTCGGTGGCTACTCCGTTATGGATCAAAGCGATCCTTACACTTTGCAGGAAATCAACTCATTGGCTACCCTCGGCGGTGTGGGCAACTTCAGTGCCATCGACCTGCCTAAGGTGTTGGCTGGCAAAAAAGCTTCAGTCAATCCTTACATCAGTTCACTAACAGAAGGCATGAGCGGTAGCTGCTCCGTGAAGGATTTGGAAACCATGTTGCAACTCACCTATTTATATTTCAATAGTCCCCGAAGTGATGAGGAAGCCTTCCAGTCCTACATCACCCGCGCCAAGGCCATGGTCGCAAACGCTGAATCCGACCCGATGACAGCTTTCCGCGACAACCTGATGTTCGCAATGTACGACAATCACCCGCTCGTCAAGCGCATGAAAGCCGAAGACTACGACAAGGTAGACTATGCCAAAGCCCTGAAGCTCTATGCCGACCGTTTCAAAGATGCCAACAACTTCGTGTTCACTTTCGTGGGCAACATCGACCCCGAGACCTTCGAGCCCATGATTGAGCAATATATCGGAGCCTTGAAGACCAAGAAGAACGACGAGACCTGGACCTCAAACGTGCCCTTCATCACTGATAAGGATGTCACCAGCCATTATACTAAGGCCATGGAGAACCCGAAAGTGAGCTGCTATACCATCTTCAACGGCGATATGGAATACACCATGGAAAACCAAATGAAGATGCAGATTCTGAGCGATGTGATGGACATCGTCTACACCGAGAAAATCCGTGAAGACGAAGGCGGCACTTATGGTGTGGGTGTGCAAGGCAACCTCAGCCTCCGCCCGAAACCGAGCTTTATGTTCCTCATCGGCTTCGACACCAACAAGGAAATGTACGAAAAGCTGATGGGCATTGCCATTGCAGAGCTTCAGAACGTAGCCAACCAAGGCCCGCGTCCCGAAGACCTCAAGAAGGTGAAGGAGTTCCTCGTCAAGAAACACAGTGAAGACATGGAAAACAACCGCTATTGGATGAACTGCATCCAGACGCAGAGCCGCGACGGATACAATCCGATGGCCAACTATAATGACATCATCAACGGCATCACCGCCGACGACGTAGCCAACATGGCCAAGGCCGTGCTGAAAGGCTACAAGAAAGAAGTCGTTCAGATCCCGGAATGATTTTTTGCTATTTTTGCAGCGTTTTTTTGAAATCAAATCAAGTAATAACCCATAAAACTAAATCACATGGTAGAAAAAGTCCAACAGCTGTTAAACGACAGCAAAGCTGCCCGCTGGGCGGCACTGATTCTCATTGCACTGATGATGTTCTTCGGCTACATGTTTGTCGATGTGATGTCACCCCTGCAAAGCCTCGTCGAAGTGGAACGGGGCTGGACTCCCGACATTTTCGGCACCTACGCCATGTCGGAGTACATCCTTAACGTATGCGGATTCCTCATCCTTGCCGGCATCATCCTCGACAAGATGGGCATCCGTTTCACTGGCGTGCTTTCCGCCTCCATGATGGTCATCGGCGCCACGATCAAGTACATCGGCATCAGCGACTGGTTCCAAGCCACCTCGTTCTGCAATTGGCTGAACTCGTGGTGGACGACCATGCCCGGCAGCGCCAAGATGGCCTGTCTCGGCTTCATGATCTTCGGTTGCGGCTGCGAAATGGCTGGCACGACCGTCTCGAAAGCCATTGCCAAATGGTTCAAAGGCAAAGAGATGGCTCTCGCCATGGGCATTGAGATGGCTATTGCCCGTGTGGGTGTGTTCGCCATTTTCTCCATCTCGCCGCTCATCGCAGGCAAAATCAACCCCACCGTCGTCAAGCCCGTCGGCTTCTGCACCGTGCTGCTGCTGATCGGCCTGATTTGCTTCATCGTCTTCACCTTCATGGACAAGAAACTCGACAAGCAATTGGTTGACGCGGGTCTGGCCACCAACGAGAAAGACCCTGAAGACGAGTTCAAGATCTCCGACCTCGGCAAGATTTTCTCCAGCCTGAGCTTCTGGGTCGTGGCACTGCTCTGCGTCCTCTACTACTCGGCCATCTTCCCCTTCCAGCGCTATGGCGCTAACATGCTCCAATGCAACCTCGACGGCATTTCAGCCGGAGCTGCGGCCAACATCTTCCGTTGGTTCCCCATCGGTGCCGCCGCCATCACTCCTTTCCTTGGCTCCTTCCTCGACCACAAAGGCAAAGGCGCTACCATGTTGATTTGGGGTGCCATCCTTCTGATTGTCTGCCACTTGGTGTTTGCTTTCGTCTTGCCTGCCACCCATAGCAAGCTGATTGCCTATGCGACAATCGTCATCCTCGGCATCTCATTCTCGTTGGTGCCTGCCGCCCTGTGGCCGTCGGTGCCTAAGATTATCGACGAGAAAATCCTCGGCAGTGCCTACTGCCTGATTTTCTGGGTGCAAAACATCGGTTTGGCATTCGTCCCGAAACTCATCGGCAACGTCTTGGTAAGCAGCAACGCCAACAACGAGGCTGTCATTGCCGCCAAAGAAGCCATCGCCGCGGGAGCCACCGACACCTTCATCCCATACAACTACACGGTGCCGTTGATCATCTTCGCCTGCTTCGGTGTGGCAGCTTTGCTGATTGCCATCTACCTGAAGGCGCTGGATGCCAAGAAGCATCTCGGACTTGAGGAGCCGAATATTAAATAATCAACCTTGATTGAAAAAAGGCGGCCAATGGTCGCCTTTTTTCATTTATGCACAAACGGCACTTCACACATGTTGAGGACTTCCATGACGAAAGCCCTCTCTCGGGCACCGAAATGGTCGTCGGAACGTGAAAGCTGCGTCATCATGCGTGAAAAGGAGTGTTTTTTCTCCTTCGTCATGCGTTTCAACGTATCGTAAGCCCGCTTCTGCAACTCGTTCTTTGGGATAGGGACAAAGCCTACTGCATCAAACCCCAATTCCTTCATACAAGCTTCCAAGCACTCCTTTTCTGACTTGTGGCTTTGATAATCTGCGTCAGCCAGATTGTACAACACACTGGCAATGGCAATTTGTTCCTCTTTGGAAAATTTATCCTCCATAATGACAAAATTTTCTGCAAAGAAACGATTTTTTATAATTTTGCGGCAATAATCAACATAAAAAAACGATAGACATGAAAAAACTATCTTTACTTTTCCTGGCTTTGGCCTCTTTGGTAACGCTGAAAGCACAATGGGTCGATGACCCCGTAAGCAACACGAGCATTGCCAATTGTAACAAAAATGCCGCAGAGGTGTATGTTTCAACCGACGTTTCGACGGGTGACTCGTACGTGCAATGGCATTACCAAGGCGAAAACGGTTGGTCGCCATGGTTGCAACGGCTTGATTTCAACGGTGTACCACAATGGCCTGCTGACGGCATCCATGTCACCACCCCCGACTTTGCCACCTGGTCGCCAGGCTATGCCATGACCGCTGTCAATGGTGGTGTGGTAACGGTGTTCCGTACCCTCGGTCCCCATCACTGGGCAGTCAAGATCAACGCCGATGGCACCTTCCCTTGGGGCGAACATGGCATCATGCTCTTCGATGGTGAAGGCGGAGGTCGCTCCGAAGTGTTGTCGACCTATTACTATGACCACGACGATGGTATTTGGGCCTTGGGCACCGACATGGACAGCACTTTCCTGCAATATGTCGATGCTGACGGTACGCTGCGCCCCAAGACCACCATCAAAGACCCTGCAAAAAAATGCTCAAATGGCATATTGATACCTGCTGAAGACGGCGTCTTTGTGGTGTATGCCAAGCAGACCCTCCAAGGCTATACCAATTACAACAAGGAAATCCATGTGGCAGGATACAACAAAAACGGCGAACAGATTTTCCCCGAGACGCTTTTGTTTGGACTACAGACCGTAGGTGCCAGCTACGTGCATTATGCCACTCCCGACAACAAAGGCGGCGGCTATGTCTATCAATTTCACAATGCCATAGGTGGCGTGTATAACACCTACGTCACGCATTTCGATGAGAACGGCGCACCCACCATCACAGATCCCAACGGCATCGCCGTGCATAGCCCCGACTACGGCAACTATTACACCAATGCCTACGCCACCATCGACCCCAAGAGCAATGACATCATTATCGCTTATCTCCAAAAAGATGCTGCCTCTCAATCACAACATCGGATCTATGTCAACCGCATCACGGAAACAGGCGAAAAGCCATGGGGCGACGGCATTCTGGTGGCTGATTACACAGGTCTTTCCTATACAGACATCCACGTGGATGCCATTGATGCTGTAGATGGTTTCGTCGTGACCTATGGCACCGGTCAAGGCAGAATTGAAGCCGTGGGCTATGACCTTGATGGAAACCTGCTGTGGAACACTACCATGAGTTCGACCGGCTACAATAAATCCATCAGCGAAAACACCCCAGGATTTTATAATGGGCAAAACATCGTGGCATGGGTCAACAGTGACGACGGCGGCGTCTATGGACAAAACATCGGCTGGGACGGCGCATTGGGTGAGGTCAGTCCTCCGCCAACACCTCCAGTCCCTTGCTGCTACGCACCCGAAAACTTCGAAGGCAACTACCTTTACAATGAAGAGACGGCTTCATACGGCGCTATGCTCACCTGGGAGGCTCCCGCTTATATTGTTTTACACTACAACCTCTACCGAGAAAACCTTAGCGACGGTACAACCGACGTCATCGAAATTGACGCAGATGCCACTTCCTACTTCGACGAGGCAACGCCGAGCACGTATAAATACCAACTCACTGCCATGTACGATGATTTCGAGTCGGGATTCGCCCTCACCCCTGATGGAGAGGATTATATTTTAATAGAGGTGACATCGGTTCCTGAAAACGAAAGTGAAAACAAAATCGTCACGGTCTTAAAGATCTATACCGCCAATGGCCAGGTCATTCGCAAGGCTAGCCTTGGCGAGTTGAGTTCTGGCGTTTATATCATCCAAGGGCTAACCTCTACAGGGAAACTTGTCACAAAGAAGGTCGTTTTAAACAATCAATAAAAGGAATTTAATAATCATATCATCATGAAAAAACTTGGTCTTTTCTTAGCAGGCTTATTCGCTTTCACAGCACTGCATGCCCAATGGGTCGACGACCCGGCTACCAACACTTTCCTCGCCAACTGTGGCAACGACGACGGTGAACTCTACATGGCCACCAACCCCAACACCGGTGACACCTATATCCAATGGGAAGGATTCGGAACCAATGGCTGGTCGCCCACCCTACAGCGCATCAGCTTTGAAGGTGTTCCGCAATGGGGCGACGATGGCATCCATATCGGCGGACATGAATTCTCGTCGATGTCGGAAGGTGTCGCCATGACTACCACCGCCGATGGCTGCGTGGTGAGTTGTTTTGCCACTTACGACGGCTTCTCATACGCTGTAAAGATTGACCCTGACGGCAATTTCGTTTGGGGAGAACAAGGCTTGCAACTTT
>JAFWRA010000054.1 GCA_017508895.1 Bacteroidales bacterium | reverse complement strand
GGCAATAGCGAAGTGAATCTATGACAATGTGTTTATATATGGGTCGGGTAAAGACATCAACCCAATCGACAACTGTCAGAGTGATAAAGTAGGTTACTTTAGTTAATGTGTTATACATAACTCATTAACGTAATCGGATAAGGATTATTGTATTACGGATTGCAAATCCTTATAATATTTTGCGTCAGATTACAAATCTGCCGCAACTGAGTGTCCACTGCCTGTCTTTAAGATGCCACTTTGGAATCTTAAAGATAAATCTCCTCGGTTAAACATGAAGTCTTTGGGAAACGGTCAATGGTGCGTCATATCTGCCGTCCAAGTTAAATATCTGATTCCATATCTTGTTGCATTTCATGATGTGATCACAAATTGTGATAACATATCCTTTAGAAGTTGTGGTATACATGCCGAAGAGCTGGGTTTGCACATCGGGCAAAATGGCAGCCCCTTAAACGTTTTTAGCAAAGTCTTTTTGCTTGACGTTTAAATACAAAAGAATTTCCGATGTTATCGAGACTGTGATTACGGATGACCTACGCTTTTGCGTATAGTGAAAACAAAGCGAACTCCACCATCCTTGTTTTGAAATGCTGCTATCATTCCACCATGCAGTTGAACGGCGTTTTTCACGATGGCGAGGCCAAGACCTGTACCTCCGAGTTTCCTGCTTCGCCCTTTATCGACGCGGTAGAATCGCTCAAAGATACGCGGCAGATGTTCTGCTGGGATTCCAACGCCATTGTCGGAGAATGTGAACTGCCAACGGGTGTCTGCATCGGAATGCGTAAGGGTTATTGTGGCCCCATCGCCTGCATAGGAAATGGCGTTGTCAGTGAGGTTACTGAAGATGCTATGGATAAGCGACACGTCGCCGTAGGCCATAAGCGAAGATGGCAATTGGTTGTCGAAATGCATACGATGCTCTTTCAGATGCAAAGCGGAGGCTTCAACTATCTGCCCAACAATCTGTGAAATATTGACTTCTTCAAATTTGTAGGCCACCGACGCCTCGTCAATTTTGTTCAGGGTGGAAATGTCCTGCAAGATGGCTGTCAGCCGCTGGGACTGGCCGAAACATTGCTCAAGGAATTGTTGCCGCATTTCGTCGGAGATGTCGGGGTGCGTCAAAATGGTTTCCAGATAGCCCTGTATGCTTGCCACGGGTGTTTTCAACTCATGGGCGGCATTCTGTGTCAGCTCGCGTTTCAGTCGGTTCTGTTCTTCTTTCGTAACCTGCAGTTTCTTGTATATCTTGACGATTCGTTCGGCTATTTCGCCAAGTTCATCGTTTGAGAATTCGGCCAACTCTTCAATTTCAAGACTTTCGCCAAGGGCAATTCGTTTTGCGAATGTCCGTAGCTTGTCAATGCTGTTCCCCAATTTTCTGGTAAAGCGTGACAATATAAACGTCAGGACAATGAACACCGCCAAAGCAAGCCAGATGTATTCCTTTTCCGCTTGCAACGAATCTTTCAAGTCGTGGTTATAGGGCAATGCCGAACGAATGAAGAGGCCGAGTTGAGGTATATAAGTGGCGGAATAGAAGTAGTCTTCACCCATTGTGGCACTGGTTCTTTCTATGTCCGATCCTTGCCCTTTATCTATTGCTTCGCGAATTTCTTTTCGGTGAAGATGATTGTCCATTGTGCTGTATTCCTGTATACGGTTGTCGTACAGCACCCGCCCGAGGCTGTCAATGATTGTCACACGCAGATTCTCTATCTTATGTCGATGGATATAACTCTCTACCGTGCTGTCGGCGATACTGCCACAGCTGTAGAGCGATTCGCTCATACGCAGGTTGTAGTCTTGCAGCCGGATGTTCAGGCACTCTATCTTAAACTCTTTCTCTCTATAGTGCTGAAAAGCCATAAAAGAGAAAGCGAACAGGCCGAATATAGCGGCTATGCTGACCGACAGTTTCTTACCTATAGACATATAACATCAAACCATAAAATAATATCCGTAACCCATCTTTGTCCCGATACAGGAAGAGTATGGCTCAATCTTCTTTCGTATTCTCAGAATGTTCACATCAACAGTCCTGTCCATCACCGTGGCATCGTCGGGCCAGACGCTGTCAATCAACTCCTGCCGCGAAAGGACACGCCCCCGAACAGACAACAGCAGAGCTAACAGCTCGAATTCAGTCCTTGTGAATGGAATGTCCACCCCATCGACGAACACTTTTTTCTGGCTTGTGTTTATCACAATGCCCCCATATTGCAGCGTATCCTTCCCCTGTTTTTCTTTGTGGTCGGTTCTTGCCAAAACAACCTTGACTCTGGCCAACAGCTCAAGTATCCTGAACGGTTTGGAAATATAGTCGTCGGCACCAAGCCCGAAACCGTGCAGAACGTCTTGTTCCGAATCCTTTGCTGTCAGAAAGATAATCGGTATATCCGCTGTGCTTTTGCTGTTTTTCAATACACTTGCCAGTTCAAACCCCGACATTCCATCCATCATCACATCGAGTAACAAAAGGTTGAAATCTGGAATGTTTTTTTGTAGGGCTTCTTTTGCGGATGTCGCCACCGCAACGGAATATCCTTCCTTCTCAAGATTAAATTGTAGTATCTGACAAATGTCAATTTCATCATCTACAACAAGAATATTGTAAGTGCGTTTTTCTGTCATAGCGAAAAATTTAAAACATAAACGGAAAATGCTGTTTTTTTATTGCGTTATGCCATATTAAAAATACTTTTTCTCTTCGAGGATTCGGCGGGCGGCTTTCAGTTGGTGGCGGAGGATGCTGAGGAGTTCGCGGCTTTCCTGAAGGATGTTCAGGTAGATGAGCGATATTTTGTAGTCGGAGGTGTTGGTCTGCTTCTGCATGCGATCGATGTGCGTCTTACGCAGAAGGGAGAGTTCCTTTTTGCAGAGTTCGGCCTCCTCAAGCACACGTTTCTCGTGGTCGAAACTACAGGTGGTAAGCATTTCGCAGGTCTCACGCATCAGGTCGCCGATGCGAGTGCGGGTGGGCTGGAATTCTTCCATAAAAGCCGCTGGTACGGGAGTGAAATTGTTGTCCACGTGCTCTTTTATCGGCTCGAGCAGCCGCTTGAGGCAATAGATAAACTGCTGGTTGCTGTTGGCACCGAGGTGGAACCATGTGTTGCGCTCCAGCGCGATGTCCTCGGGGACGCGGTGCAGTGCGACAAACTCGCGATGACGCACTTTCTTCAACTCTTCCTGCTTGTCTTTCAACAGCTGCTGCGTGGCGCGCAGCCCACGCAGGTTCTCCGACGCCAGGCCATCGAGGATGAGGTTGTACTGCTCGGAGACGAAACGGCAGGTGTCGCCTTGGGTGCGGCTGATATGTTTTTTCAGCAAGTCCCACACAATCTCGGTGTCGTGGCTGTGCATGATGGAGGCGAAGAGCGAGTCCTTGTCCTCCAAATTTTTCTTGCGGTAGGTGATGTTGCTCTTCACAACGATGAATGTCGCCAGCGCCATCAGGGCAAACATGGCGATGAAGCCGCCAAAGTAAATCAGCAGGCAGACCAAGGCGCACGACACAAAGGCGACACCGGCGGTGAGTAACCATCCACCGATGACGCTGAGGACACCCGTGACGCGGAAAACTGCACTCTCGCGTCCCCAAGCGCCGTCGGCAAGGCTTGTCCCCATGGCCACCATAAAGGTAACGTAGGTGGTGGAGAGCGGCAGTTTGTAGTTGGTGCCGATGACTATCAAGATTGAAGCCAAAACCAGAT
>JAFWRA010000053.1 GCA_017508895.1 Bacteroidales bacterium | reverse complement strand
CACGACGTACTCTCGCCGCTCCTTGTTGGTGGCAAAGGTGTTGGTTACGGCGAGCAAGTCTGCAGCCTTGCTTTGCTCCTGCATAATGATGCCGATTCTGATTTTCTTGTCGTTGCCGCGTTGGTTCATCTCGCGTTGCAACGATGGTTCAATGGTGGCTTGAGCCATACCTACCATGCTGAGACTCAGCACTAAGAGGGTTAAAAAGGTCTTTTTCATCACAAAATGATTTTTACTTCATTTATAATTAGGTGCAAAAAGGGAAGGAAAAAATCACGGGGCAGTATGGAAAAACTGAATAAATTTTTTCCCCTGCCAAGTGTCGCGTTCTTCCATCCGTTTTTCGATACGGTTCAGCACCTCATCGTAGCGCAGCTTCATCCAAGGTTCGCTGACGAGGTAGCGCGGCGGCACCTCGCCAGCAAAACGCTCGATGACGATGTCAGGGTTGAGTCGCTCAGCAAAACCAATGACGAAATCGATGTATTCCTCCAAATCGAAGAGGTGGAAATGCTCGGGATGTACAAGGTATTCCTCGGCCATCTTCGTGCCTTTGAAGATTTGCAATTGGTGGAACTTGACCGTGGTTAAAGGCAGCCGTGAGATGATGTCTGTAGCGTCAAGCATCATGCCCTTGGTTTCTCCAGGCAGGCCAAAGATAAAATGCGCTCCGCAAGGGATGCCAAAGTCGGCGGTCATGTGAATGGTTTTCTCCGCCGTGGCAAAGTCGTGCCCTCGGTTGACGCGTTTCAAGGTCTCGTCATAAACACTTTCCACGCCATATTCCAGCATGACATAATGTGTCTTTTGTATTTCGTTGAGGTACTGCAAAAGTAGCTCGTCAACCAAATCGGGTCGTGTTCCAATAACGATTCCTGCGATGCTAGGCACTTCTAATGTTTGCTGATAGATGTCCTTCAGCTCTTCCAGTGGCTTGTATGTATTCGAAAACGGTTGAAAATAAGCCAAATACTGGTTTGCCCGACGATACCTCCGTTGGTGGAACTCTATGCCTTCCTCAATCTGTTGCTTTATACTCTTCTCCGGTCGACAATACGACGGATTGAAGGCCTCGTTGCTACAAAAAGTGCATCCTCCTGTACTGATTTTCCCATCTCGATTGGGACAACTGAAGCCCGCATCGATGCTGATCTTCTGCACGCGTCCCCCGAACTGCTTCATGAAGTAGTTGCTGTAGCTGTTGAAACGCCGGTTGTCGCCCCATGGATAGGTCATGGCTTGGAATAATCTGAGTTGTTCAAAAACGTCTCATCCGTCAAAGTGTTCAAAAACGCCTTCAGCTGGATTTTCTCTAAATCGGTAAGCCGCACGCCACCGTCCATCACATGGTGCATCAGCGGGTTGATGTTCTCGGAGTCTTTCAAGCCCTCGCTGTAGAAATCGATGACCTCATCCAAAGTGGTGAAACGTCCGTCGTGCATATAGGGTGCCGAAACGGCGATGTTGCGTAGGGTAGGGGCTTTGTAGGCACCTTTGTCCCAATGGCTTCCCGTAATGGCGGAACGGTCTTCAGGGTCGTTGAACTCGTTATCCAAGCCGTTGTTGTAGAATAAATTAGTGGTCATCAAAGCCAATCCGCCGCCACCATGGCAGTGGAAACAGTCGGCACCTTCCTCGGTGCAAAACAATTCATAACCAGCCATTTCTTCTTCCGTAAGCTCTTCTTCGCTGCGCAGGTAACGGTCAAATTTGCAGTCGGCTGAGACCAAACTCCGCACAAATTGGGCTATGGCTTTTTCGACATTGACAAAGGTGACCTCACGGCTACCAAAGGCTTTCTCGAACAACTCGGGATAGTCGTCGGTTTTTTGCAAATACTTGACTACTTGATTGGTGTCCGCATTGATTTCCACGGGACTCGTGACTGCCGCCAAAACCATGTCTTCCAAGGTGGCCACACCACCATTCCAGCCCAATCCAGTGCGGTTCCATGCCAAGTTAATCAGCGGCAGCATGGCATGGTGAGTGTTGGTTGGAGCACCGTATTCAAAGTTGTGTTCTTGATGATGGCAGGAGGAACAACTACGAATGCCGTCAGTTCCGTCGCGACCCGAAAGACGCGGGTCATAAAACAGTTTTTTACCCAAAGCCACACCTTCCTCGGTCATGGGATTGTCAGCAGGGATGTTGTTCTTTGTGGGGAAATAGTAAGGTTGAACCAATTCGTATGGTGTCTGTTGGTAGTGGGTTTTCTCTGGTTTGCAAGCACTTGCTATAATTGCCAGAAACCCAATCAACACCCCACAAATACCCTTTAAAGTACTCATCATCTAATCAATTAAACAATTAAACAATCAACGATTCAACAAATTTAAATCTTTAAATCTTGAATCTTTGAATTCCCAATTCTTTGCTTCACGTTTTTCCAACTCCAGAAATGTGGCTTGGGTGCGGCTTTCTGCATCACGTTTTTGAACTTTTCTGCAAGACTAATATCCTTTTCCATATTTTTATTGTTTTCATTGTCAGTAGGCTTCCCTGTTTTGAACACGTCTTTCCCATTGCCGCTGAGCAATCGTTGTGCGGTTTGGTTCTGCATGATATGGCTGCCTAATTCGTCAAAGTCAATCGTGTTGGGATTGCGGAACCAGTTGTCGATGACCATCGTCAAGTCAAGTTGGTTTTCAGTGTTCACCTTGACGGTGAAATCTATGGGCAACTCCACGATGAAGTAGTTTTGGTATAATTCGGTGCAGTCCTCGTTTTGCCCGATGCCGAGGTGGATGGCCATGGGTGCAAGACGGCCTTCTGCGTTGAGGTATTTGCCATTCAGTTTCATGTAGTGGTAGCCACCGCCTAGCATATCGGGCCAGAACATTTCCGACTCGGGCGGGTCGGTGAATAAACCTGTTTGGTTGTCGGATTCGTCTAATCCAAAGGTGAAACGGATGGCGGTGTAGTGGCCGACTTTCACAGGACTGGAATGTAATGTTTGCGATTCCGGAATGTCGGTGTCGATATAATAGACTCGGCTGATGTCCAAGGTGTCGGCAAGACCTGATTGATGGAGCATAATCCAATCGCCTGCCTCGTTTTTCAGCTCAATGTTGGAGAGAAACCATTGTATCTCGGTGATGAGGAACTGGTTTCCAGCTTCATTCTCGTAGCATAACGAGTCAGTAACCAACGACTTCCCATTGGCTTCATAGCCAAGGTTCAAGTTAATTTCAGCCTTTTCGTTGGGCTTTGTGCAAGCCGCCACCATCAAGGCGAGCACTATGACAAGGAGTCTCGGTTTCATCATCTTTTGAAATTCAGCGGCGAAGATACAAAAATTCTGCCAAAATTGTGTATTTTTGCTGCCCTAATTCGAAAAACAATGGCAGAATTCAAGATTGGCGACAAAGTGAACTTCCTCAGCACCGTGGGTGGGGGTAAGGTCACGAAAATTATAGATTCTCGTATGGTAATGGTCGAAGTGGAAGACGGCTTTGAGATCCCCACTTTGATTACGGATTTGGTGCTGGACTACCGTTCTATGCCCGCTCCGAACAAACAACAACAAACGGTCGAAAAGGTGCAGAAAGAGGTTCAGGGACAGGAACTTCTTAAACAACAACAGGCTGAGGAAGCCCGAAAAGGTGGTCTGCGCCGCTTCGCGAAAGAGGCGGAGAAGGAAGGCATCTATATGGCTTTTGTGCCGCACGAGCAGCAGTGGCTTTTAACCGGACCATTGGATGTTGTGCTAGTCAACCACACGCCTTACGAGATGCTTTATACCTTCACCATCAAGGAGGAGGATAAATTCGTCAATGTGGACTTCGGCCAAGTCGACAAGTACGAGAAAATTGTCATCGAGACCATCTCGCGCGATGACCTCGAATATTGGCTCAACGGCGTGGTGCAAGCAATTTTGACGGCGGAAACCTCTGATTGTGTGTTGCTTCCGCTGAATGCGCCTTTCTCACTGCGGCCAGGACGTTTCTATAAGGAAGGCAGCTATCTACCTTCGGGCATCTTGGGCGAAAAGTCGGTGATGATTTGTCTTTCTGAACTCATCGCCTTGAAACATGGCGATGGTGATTTTGCCAAAATCATGAAGGAAGGCGTTGGCTCACAAGCTCCTGCCAAGACTTTGGTGAAGCAAGAAGCACCCATCGACAAACACAAGGTTGCTCCTGGCGAGGCGATCGTTGACTTGCACATCGGCGAGTTGGTCGACAATATCTTGGGACTTTCGAGCCACGACATGTTCAAGATACAGACCGATTATTTCAAGAAGATGCTCGATAGTGCCATTGCCGCCGAATACAATAAGGTGACTTTCATCCACGGTGTGGGCAATGGCGTGCTGAAAAATGCCATCATCGAGGAGTTGAAGAACTACAAGAACACCGAAAATCGCATGGCCAGCATTGCCAAGTTCGGTGTCGGGGCTATCGATGTGATAATCACAGAGAAAGGAAAGTAAAAAACAACGCGGCCTAAAGAATTCAGGCCGCGTTTTGTTTCAATAACGACGGCTTCGTTATTAGTTTTTGTTTTCAATACTAGTGAGGTTGTTCTTGCCGTCAAACATGAATACCATGTTATTGTCGAGTTCGATTTTCCAGCCGCCTTGTGGCTCTCTTTCGATTTCTTGGATGTAATTGTGGACATAATTCTTCTTCACGAAGGTGGTGATGTGTTCAGGCACGAGTTCGACGGGCACGCTCTCGTAAATGAGGGCATCCTCGCAATCGATGTTGTTCCAGTCGAAGTTGGGATAGAAGTCGATTTCGGTGTTGTCTGTGAGTTTCACCTCAATTTCGTCATCAAATTGTTGCGCACTCCGGATTTTGGCCTTGGGGAAGTGGGTGGCTACGAAAGTCTGGATTTCCGGACTGTTGAGGTAGCTTTTTCCTTCCGGAAGGACATTGAATTTGTAGTCAAGCCTGAATTCCTCGCTGTTGTCTAATTCGATTTCCCAACCGTATCCTGTCTTCTCAACCTCCACAATGGATTTATGGGGATAGTTTTCGACAACATAGGCGGCAATTTCCTTAGGCACGATACTTTCCGGAACGGTCTTGTAAATGGTCGAATTTTCGCATTTTACCTTTGTCCATTCATACTTTTGACTGAATTCAATGCTGGTTTTGTCGTCGAGTCTCACTTTGTAAAGGTGCTCCATTTTTTGACAATTTGAAATGCTGGTTTTCGGGAAATGGGTCTCAACGAACTTCACGATTTCGGGACTGATGTCCTTGTTGTCGATGACTGTGCTGACTTCCTTCACATTCCATTCTTGGTTTACGGAAGTCTTAGGCGTAGTGTCGTCGTTGTTGGCAGCTCCTAATTTTTTGCCACAGGCCGTCACAATGAGGGCTAATGCTGCTAAGGTGGCGATAATCAGTTGTTTCTTCATCTTCTTTAGTTGTTAAGTGTTATTTTGTAATATTTTGTGATCATATCGGAGAAACTCACCTTTTTTATTGAAAACGAGCTCTAGTCCATTTGTCAGCTCTACCTCAAATTTGTGTTTGCCCTTTGAAACCACATGTAGGCAATAATCTGGATAGTTTTTGTTCAAATGGTTGAGAATCATATTGTTGAGAAAATCCGATGGAAGGCAATCGGATGGGCTGTTCACTTCGTCCCAATCACCGTTGCTGTTGAACTCGATTTTCATGCCGTTCTCGAATTGCACGGTATAGTCGGTTCTCGTCATCGTCATTTCAATCTTGACAAAACGGATGTCATAATGGCCAAAATAGGTTCTGACAAAAGTTTTTGCTTTGGTCGGAAGATCTTCGAAATTAATAAAGCGATGGTTATAGTTGATTTGCAGTGGAAGGCTGAAAATCAATAAGTTAATTAATATGACTATCGCTTTATTCACCATATCGAAGGCGTATTTCGGCTGCAATAGTCCGAAATGTTTCTGAAAAAAATCTGAAATGGGGTTTTTGCTTATTTGAACCTCACGCTAAAGACATGCTGGTTCTGCACGAATTTGTAGCTGATTTCAAAACCATATTCGTTGCAAATGGCTTTCGTGATGGCGAGGCCGAGGCCTGTTGAGCTACTGTTTTCGCCTTTTTTGTAGAAAGTCTGAAAAACAATATCGGCATCCAATGCTTCCTCGATTCCTGAATTTGCAACGGACAAGGTGTTGTCGTTCAATGTGATGGAGATGTATCCATCTTTTTTGTTGTGGACGAAAGCGTTTTTCAGCAGATTGTTTACCAACGAGGAGGCCAAGGTTGGATCCATGTGGGTTCTGATGTATTGTTTCTCGACGATGTCTACCTTGATGTTAAGGCTTTCGTAGATTTCCTTTAGGTTTTCAAGTGCTTGGTTTACAATCTGGTTGATTCTAATTTCGGTTTCCCCCTTGAATTGGTGGTTGTCGATTTTCGACAAGAGGAGCAATGATTTATTGAGCCGCGATATGTAGCCCAGAGTGTCTAATGTCTTTTCGATTTCGCTCAGTTGGTGCTCGGTGAGTTGGGTTTCGTCAACCAAAAGTTCGAGGCGGTTGCGACAAATGGCCAATGGGGTCTGAATCTCGTGCGAGGCATTGCCGATAAAGCTTTTCTGCGCTTCAAAAACCTGTCTCGTTTTTTCTGAGGATTCCAAAACGGCTGATTCTATCTCCTTGAATTCCTGTGCCTTGATGTTGCTGTCGGGTTGGGGAATGTCTTCATCGGTCTTTCTGTGCCTGAGCCAATCGGTGAGCCGATAGATGGGCTTCATGTTCCTGACAATAATGAAGCTGACGATGCTGATGATGGCCAAGAGTAGAATGATGGCGAGGATGAGGATGCTGAAAATGGCAAAGTCGAGGGTCTTGTTCCAGGCAAAAACTTCGGTGGTTAGGGTTAGTTCGTAGTTGATGCCTCGTTTTTGGAAAACCTGCGTCATTTCCCTGACCGTTTCCGTGTTCTGAATGGCATCTATGTATTCTTCATTGCTTTGAAAAACAGGTGTTTGGTGGCTTTCTGCATATTCCGGGAAGACCTTCTCGATAGAGAAATCAACCGTCCCCGAAACCCCTGAAAGGGAGTTGGGAAGGCTGTCGATTTCAAGAAACCGCTTGATGATTTTGTCGGATTGCTCAACCAGTACTTTATCGATACGCCCATAGATGCGACGCTTGCTGGATTGGTAGAAGACAAGTGCCCACAAGGCAAAGAGGAGAAGCAACACCCCTGAAATCGACAATATGATGCGATGCGAGAGTTTCATTGCTGCTCCAATTTGTAGCCGTAGCCGTGTACGGTTGAGATTTCAATGTTGGCTTGTGCTTCGGTGAGGCGCTTGCGCAGGTTTTTCATCTGGGCATAGATGAAGTCGTAGTTGTCGGCCTGGTCGATGTAGTCGCCCCAAACGGATTCGGCCAAGGTGCTTTTGCTGACGGCGCGTTCTGGACGGGTCATGAAGAAATGGAGGATGTCGAATTCCTTTTTCAGCAGTTCTATGGACTGTCCATTGACGAGGACTTGTCGCGTTTCGGGCAAAATCTTCACGTTGCCGAATTCGACGAAGTTCTCTCCATGTTGCTGCTTCCTTCTGAAAACGCTTTTAACGCGGGCTGAGAGCTCGGCAATGTGGAAAGGCTTGGTGAGATAGTCGTCGGCACCGAGGTCGAGGCCTGTCACCTTGTCCTCAAGCGAATCTTTTGCTGAAATGATGATGACGCCTGCTTCTTTGCGGGCGTCCTTGAGATGGCGCAACACGTCAAGCCCGTTGCCATCGGGCAGCATGATATCCAAAAGGATGCAGTCGTAATCGTAGATTTCGGCTTTCATCATGGCTGTAGAAGCGTTGGCGGCAGTTTCTATGATGTGGCTGTCGTCCGCCAAAGCTTGTTGCATCAGTTCTCTCAAACTGTTATCGTCCTCAATGATAAGGATTTTCATGGCCTGATGATTTGCCTTGTGTGGTGAACCCGCAGGGAATCGAACCCTGAGCTAAGGAACCGGAATCCTTTATTTTATCCATTAAACTACGGGTCCTATTTCGGGTGCAAAATTAGTAAGTTTTTGGAAATTTCGTACCTTTGCCGCTTCAAAAAGCATGTATTTTAATTTAATTAACTGAATCATAATTGTTTGAGTTATGAAAAACGAGAAATTGAAGCAACAGATTATTGCCTATGCCTTGTTGGTGTTAGGTTCGGCTCTTTTCGCCGTTGGCGATGTGATGTTCGTGAATCCCTACCATTTGGCGCCAGGTGGTGTGTATGGTCTTGCCAACGTGTTCAATGCCCTGTGGGGATGGAAAATCTCCGTTGCGGGTATCTGCATGGACATTCCCCTGCTCATCATCGGCACCATCATCCTTGGCCCCAAATTCGGAATCAAGACCATCATTTCGGTCATCCTGATACCCGTGTTTACCTATATCCTTGAAACATGGTGGGGCTATGCGCCCCTCATCCATGACGGCGCTTTCTTCGACACGGAGATGCAGTCGTCGTTGTTCTTCTTGGAAGGTGACGTTCAACGCTACTTCATGCCCGATTTCTTCCTGAATACCATCGTTTCCGGCCTCATCTATGGCGTGGCCATCGGTGTCATTTTCCGGGCCGGTGCCACTTCGGGCGGTTCCGACATCATCTCCATGATTATCCATAAATACACGAAAATCAGCCTTGGTACGCTTGTGATGGTTGTGGACAGCATTATTTCACTCACTACTTTGATTGCTTTCGAGGACATCCGCCTGCCTATCTATTCCATCCTTCTGATTTACATCGAAGGCAAGGTCATCGACCTCGTTGTGGAAGGCGTGAAGAGCTACAAGACGGCTTTCATTGTCACCGATAAAATCGAGGAGGTGCGCAACTTTATCCTCAAGGACTTGGACCGCAGCGGTACCGTGTTTGCAGGCAGTGGCCTCTATCAAGGTGCCGAGCGCAAGATGATTTACGTGACCTTGAATCGTTCTGATTTGGTGAAGTTGAAAGCCAACCTCCGTTTCCTCGACCCGAATGCTTTCGTCAACGTGATTGAAAGCTCGGAGATTATGGGTAATGGATTTAAGGCTTTGCCGACGGAGTAAAATTACTGAAATACAAATTGATATAGAAAAGGGGCATCGGTTGGCGCTCCTTTTTTCAATATTTTGACAGCATTTCTTCCAGCAATCCTTTCATCTTCTCCCTCAGCGAAATCGGCTCCAGCACCTCAATATGTGCGTTCATCGTAAACAATTGTTGGATGAAGTCGTAGGAAGGTTTGAGCCGCCAAGAGAAGATGGAATAATCATCGGTTTCTTCAATGATACATTGGCTGTGGTGCAAAGGCAAACCTTTCAGGAAATTGCTTTGGTCTTTGTCGGCTTTGACGAGGATTTCTTCTGCCTTCAGCTCTGGTTCCACATAGATGCCGAAAGCGTCTTGGAAGTGTGTCTGCAAATCAAAATCTTCTGGAGCCTTGAAGGTGGTCTCAGTGAGGTTAAGTGTATCGATGCGGTCTAAGGCATAGCAACGAATCTCTTCCTTTTCGTTGAGAGCTATCAGATACCATCTTTGCTTGAAAAGCTTTATAGCCAGTGGCTTGCAGCGGTAATGTTTGATGTCATCGGTGCCATAGTACCGCCTGTATTGCATCTCGATTTCAAGGCTTTTCTCCAAGGCTTCCATCAGCGGCTCTAAATGCTCAATGCCGCCTGGGACGCGCTCAAACTGAACGCGTTTGCGCAGGCTAAGGTCTGACGAAAGTTTGTTGTTGATAGCGAAACTATGAAGCAGCCACATCTTCAGGTCGTTGCCGAGCATTTCCTCGCGTTCACCTTGGGGAATATAGTAGGCATTGCGGCTTTTGTCGCACTCAATGTCGATGCCGAACACATCGGCAATGTATTGGCGGTAGTTATGGAACGACCTTTCGGGGATAGGGTCGTTGTCATCGTCCCGCGTCCAGCGGTCATTGAGTTCCTTCAGCGTGATGCCTGCGTCGCGGCGGTCGGCGATGGTGTTGGCAATCCAGATGCATTTGATGAGTTTGTCCATAAACGGTTTGCTTTTCGAGGGCAAAGGTAAAGGTTTTTACGGACATACTAAAACCCAATCCTCGGTCTGTTTTCAACGATGTTTTCTTCTTCGCAAAGGCCAATGAGTGTTTCAAGGCTCGGCGTTTGGCCTGTCAGGATATGCTCGACGGTTGCTTTTCTTGTGATGTTTTCCATTTGACCGCCGCTGAAGTCGTAACGTTCAGCAAGGATGGCCAAATCGTTTTCGGGCAAATCGGGCATCATGCTTTGCCAGATTTGGAGGCGTGTGGCATGGTCGGGTTTGTGGAAGTTGATTTTGTAGAGGAAACGCCGCTCGAAGGCAGAGTCTATGTTTTCAGTGAGGTTGGTCGTGGCCATCATGATGCCGTCCAGTGTTTCCATCTCTTGCAGGATGATGTTTTGAAGCGTGTTTTCCATTTGGTCAACGGCATGGACGGCGTTGGTGGAACGTTTCGCAATGATACCGTCTGCCTCATTGAAAAGCAGGATGGGTTCCTTGTCACAATACTCCACGAAATTGCGGTAACGGTCGAAGACGGCCTTCACCCTTTTCTCGCTTTCGCCCACCCACTTGCTGCGCATCTCCGAAAGGCTGACTTGCATGATGTTTCGACCCGTGGCGCGGGCAATTTGCAGCACGGTCTCAGTCTTTCCCGTTCCTGGTGCGCCATACAGCAGGCAAGCAAAGCCGCTGCGCATTCCTTGTTGCTTCATCCTGAGCCTGATGTCGCTGAATGATGTCGGTTGCAGCAGGCTTTTCAGCCGTTCTATTTGGGCTTGGTCATTCGCATTGTAGAACAACTGTTTCTCGGCAATGCTTGCTGCCGGTGTGAGTTCATCAAGGTCAACAGGCGCCTGTTTGAGGCAATTTTTGGGCAACAAAGTTTCCTTGCCGTGTTCGGTCAGACGGAAGGTGTCACCGCCAAAAAGCTCATGGCCTGCTGGCTCCACCAACTTGTCTTTAATGAGCCGATGCTGGCCGTTGTGTAGCAGATTAAACTCTGCCTTTGCTTGTCGTTCGTTGTCGAAAAGGTCGTCAAAATCACGGAATTCAAGTGTTTCTTCCCTATCGATGAGTGTGCTGAGGCAGAATTTCAGAAGAAAGACAAGTTCTTTGTCGTTATAGTTCAGTCTGTCAAGTTTTGTGGCAAAATCCAATTGTGGGTTGGCCGTTATGAGTTCACGGACATCATAGATGAAACACTCAAACGAGGTATCCTTCTCGTCCTTTTCCTTGAATATCGAGTCTAATTGCAGAATGAATGTGTCGAAGTTGAGGTTGCCTATTTCTTGTTTCTCAATCTCCGTATCGTTCAACAAGCAATTTAGGATGTATTCTGGCACGTAGTAGCTTTCTTCGCTATACAATCCTCTTTTTCCATTGCTCCGTATGAGTCTTGCCTGAAGAAGTGCTTTGAGGTCGGGAGCAAGCCGGAGCATGTCGAGGTCTTTGCAGTCAAGGTGGCGTTTGATGTCAGAAAGGGAACATGTGGAGCAATATGAAGAATAGGCGATGATGGCGAACAAAGTGGCCTGTTCCTTGCTGATTCCCAATTTGTTGGCAAGCCTTTCAAGCGGTTGTACGTTTTTTGCCATGAATTGGCCTTTCATTTGGGAGTCTTCTGATGCTTTGACAATCTTTTCGATGTCAAGCAATGCGGTTGATTTTTCTTTCATGATGCTTTTGTTTTGTTGATTTCATCGGCAAAACAAAAACAAAACTCTGCCAAATTTAGGCAGAGTTGGATGGGGTTTTGAAAATAATTGGGGTTAGAGGAAAAAAAGCCTCCCGTTTTGGGCGGAGTGATATAGCTTAAGTTGGCAATATAATGTTTTAACAGACCGTGATATCAAGTCCCAAATCAAGGGTTGAGTTTATTTCTTGAATGAGGGTTATTTTTTCGTATATTCCGTAATCTCCACTAAATTTTCCTTTGTGTGTTCTGTCAGAATTATTGGATACGATGTTTCTAAAAAACTGTTTGTCGGCCAAATTGAGTCCTATGTTTTCGCAAATACTTGCGGTATCGTAGTTTGCATCACAATGAGCGTATCCCTTCTTTGCCCGTGCTTTATAAATCTTTTTTTTCTCTCCTTTTTCAATAATAATCCCGTTTAGGTTTCCAACCTTTTCAAATCCAATGATGATAGATTCAGGCTTCTTGTCATCATCCGCTTTCTTTTCAAGGTATAGACTATCTATTTTTTGACAATCAATATTGTTTAAGATTGCGTCAAAAAAAGACCAAATCACCTCTTTTTCTGAATCTTGAATGTTAATTTCCCCCTTGTATTCTATGTTTGTATGGCCCTGATTACTGGCAAAAAGGCACCATCGGAGTCCATTTGTGAGAATTCCATATTGGAAGTGCTTATCCTTCATGTAATTAACTATTTGCTCCTCGTTCTTTTTGGAATCATTGCCTTCTTTCTTGTCTGTCAGCAACTGTTCTCTATATTTCTTTGCTTCGATTATGAGTTTTTTTGAATCCTCGCCTAAAAACCTATCATTGCATAGGATATAATCCATGTGGTCAAACTCTCTTCTTAAATAAGGCATTTTCCACCCAAGTGCCTTTAAAATAGGGTCAATCAATTCAGTACGAACATTTTCTTCGGAAGCTCTGAAGCACCATTCATTTTCTTTAAAAGTATTTCTCAATTCTTCAATTAGTTTCAAGAATTCTTCTTTGGATACGTTGAGGTTGTCTGAACTGGGCTTACTTTCATTATTATCCATAGTTTTAGTTTTATCAATGTCATTGGTTTCGTTTGTTTCACTCTTTCTTTGTTGTTTGAGTACGGTGATTCTAACAATGTTACTAATACCATCAATATCAAAGATTATATTATCACCGAGTTCTATCATTTGTTCCTCAAAGAATTCTTTGTTGGCATAAATAATGTAACGCTGCTTATTAAAGACTTTATCTGAATAAACTTTGCCATTACAGATCAAAGTGATTGGTTTGTTCTGGTCAATCAACTCTGAGTTTTTTTTGCCAAACAGAATGTAATTCCTGTCTAATTCGTTTTTACCAATGATTTTCTCTCTCATAATATAAGATTTTAGTGTTTGTATGAGATAACCAGATACGACAATTTATTTAGTCTGATTTTGAATTTTTTTCAATTATTTTTCGTTAAATATTGTAATGTTCTTTTAATCAATGGATTGAAAAAATATAAATACTATTCGATTTGTGGGCGTTTTACCGATGGGTAACGATACGTTATACTTTCAATTCTATACTACTTAGCAAAAATAGTGATTTTCTAGATGTAATGCATTTTTTAATCTAATATTTGAGCCCCCCATCCATCCGAATACAAATCTCAAACTCAAATTCGCTCACATACACGAGGTCATAGAGGCTGAAATGTCGGTTGTCATAGAGGTTGTGGAAAGGATAGACAAGGTGCATGTCCTTCGACCATTCATAGTCTAGGCCCTCGTTCCAGTTGTCGTTTTCGTCGGCCATGCCGAGCCATGCTTCAAGGCTTTCGTGCGCCGACATGATTCCGTTTTGGTCCCATCTCAGGCTCCACGAGCAGCCCTCTGTGGAATACATCTGGTCGTAGCCGCCTTGGGTCATCACTTCCCACATCGTTTCCGCTCGCTCGGTTTGGATGGGATGCGCTTTGGGGTAGGTATAGCCTAACTTCAATTTCCCTTCAATTTCAAGGTCGCCGATGCCGTCGTAGAGTTTCATCATGCCCTCGTGGATGGCTTTCGTCTTGTTGAAGAGGGCAGTGGCTGCTGCCTTTATCCTGTCGTTGAAATCCGACAGCAGCCTTTTGCTTTCCTCGTCATATTGCATCAATTCTCGCAATATCATCCACCGATGGTGTAGCGCATTCTTGATGACGGCTTCCGCTTCGACTTGTTTCCCATGCTCGTACTCATCCAAGATGATTTCTTCCAGCATCACGATGCGAGGGTCTTCAAATGCTTCTTTGGTGTTCATCTTGCATGTCAGTTAAACCCGTTTGCAGCTGCTTCCAACATTTTCTTGTTAATCCTCGTGTATCTGTTCACTTGCTTCGCCGTCATGCTGCCCGAAGCGTTTTCCAGTTGTTCACCCAATTCCTCTGCTTTTTCCAACAGCTTTGCATATTGCGTCATTGCATCCATATCGCCTGAAGCAATTCTCTTCAAACAAGCGATGTATCTGTCAACATAGTTTTCATAAGCATCGAGCACTTTGTCCCAATCGGTTGTGGCTGTTACTTGACCTCTGCCTTCTATGATTTCACAAGCCGAGGTGATTCTGAAGGTAAGCTTACCTTTCGCTTTGTCTTCTGCAGGGTCAGTGTCCCAACGGATGATACCGATTTCGCCAGGTTGGAGTTTCATAAGGTCGAGTATGTCATTGCTACTGTATGGCCCCAGAAGCCCCGTGGCTGTCGCTGAACGTTTGTCTACCAAGTTGCCGTCCTTGTCAAAGGTTTCCAATCCGAATCCTACTTTACAGTAGGCTCTTCCATCGGAGTAGGTGTCGTTGAATCTTGCCACTGTCATACTTTCATCCCATGGAAAAGGCATGTCAGTACGCTTCAACTCCACATTCCAAAGCGACCATCTTCCTTCTGTGGCAATGATTTCTTTTTCGACCACCTCGAAATACTCGCTCAGGTCACCTGTGATTTCTGTAGTCTGCGGCGACATGGTAGGACGTTTGTTTCCACTGCAACCACAAAAGACGAAAGTGAGAACAAAGAGAAGACAAACGAATGTTTTCTTTCTCCTCAACCATAATAAAGGTTTTCGTGGGCAAGTGAGATGCAACGCTGTGTTTTCAATATCAAGCGTGTACTTGATGGTGTCTCCCGGTCTCAGTTCATAACGGTCATAAAGCTCGCTCAATCCTAAGACACGGTTGAATTTGGTTGCACAAAGCTGATGTGTGTGGGTGCGGTCGTCCACAATGACGACTTGCGGCGGGACATGTGGGTATTCTGTCCAAAATTCAGGTGGCATGGTAAAAGTCCCGTAGTGGATTTCCCATTTGTCTAATGTCTTTTGTTTGCTGTTTCTACGTTTCATTTCTGTGGTTTTTAATAGTTGCTGGTGTTATTGAAAGCATTGATATATTGTTTGTGTGTCTTTGGCTAAATTTTCCTCAACAAAGCCATCCCAATCGAAAGGCGTGGGCAAAACAAATTGGAAACCAATGTTGAGGTCGGTCATGTCGCAGAGTGTTTCGTCCTCAATGGGAAGATGGTGGCGTTCGTAGTAGGCGTGTTCTTTGATGAGATTGCCGCCCATCAAGGCAAGCTGCTCGTCAAGCTGATGTTGTTCTTCTTTCGGCCTGTACCAGATGCCGTGAATCAGCCTTTTCTCCTTCCCGTTCACCCAATAGACTGCGATTTCGTTGAAAAGGTTGTCGTCAAAGGCCATCTTTCCGATGCGGGTCTTTGCTTTGCTACAGCCTGCGTTAAAGAAGGTTTGAAGGTCAATACGAGCTTGTTGGTCAGTCGTGTAACTATCGCCAAGAGCCTCGTAAAGCACATCAATCAGGCTTTGATAATAGGCAAAGGCTTCCTTTCGTGCCTTGCTGAGGTCGGCATCCTCAAAGGTTTTGTTGATGCTGTAAAGATTGTCTTTCTTTGCTTCGTGATAGTTCGCGTTGTGCATTTGTCCTTTCCAGAACAACCCATGTACGAGGTAATGTGATTTCTTTTTTTCCATAGCGGTGTTGTTTTGATTTCGGTGCAAAACAACACCTTTACTCTGCCAAAAACAGGCAAAGTGAAAGTTTCTATGAAAATTTTGCCATGAAACAAAAAGGTTTCAAATCAATCCATTTCAAATCAAATGATTTCAAACTATTCTATTTCAAATTAAACTATTTGAAATTATTTCATTTCAAATCTTTATATTTCAAATCAAATGATTATATTTGCGGCGTGAAACTAATGATTTTGCGCTATGGATAGTCCGTTTGTTTATGGTAAAATGGCTGAAAGTGAGTTCTTTATCGATAGAGAGAAAGAAACAACCCAATTGCTTGGCAACTTCAAAAGTTTGGTGAACACGACCATCATCTCGCCGCGCCGATGGGGGAAAACCTCGCTCGTGAACAAAACCTTGGAGATGCTTGCGAAGGACAAAGGCTTTTATGCCGCCCGAATCGACATCTTCAACTGCCGCACCGAGGAGCAGTTCTACAAGACATACGTCAATGCCGTGCTGCAAGCCTCGGCCTCGAAGCTGGACGAATGGGTCGCGCTGATGAAGAAGCACATCGGTTCGGTCGGGCCGAAGATTTCACTCGGCGAGGGAAGCTCGGCATACGAGGTGACTTTCGGCCTCAACTTCAAGGAAGTACAGTATTCCGAGGGCGAAATCCTCGACCTGCCGCAGCGCATCGCGGAAGAAAAAGGCAAGAAATTCGTCATCTGCATCGACGAGTTCCAAAACGTGGGCAATTACGCCGATTCGCTGGCTTTTCAGCGTAAGTTGCGCTCCCACTGGCAGTTGCACAATTCGGTGTGCTATTGCCTATACGGAAGCAAGCGCCACATGCTGCTCGACATTTTCGGCAACTACGAAATGCCCTTCTACAAATTCGGCGACCTCATGTTTCTCGACAAAATCGCCGAGGCGGACTGGATACCTTATATAACAAGGCAGTTCAAGAAAACGGGAAAGTTGATTTCCGAGGAGTTGGCCGCTGAAATCGTCCGCAAGGTGGACGCGCATCCCTATTATGTGCAGCAGCTGTCGCATCAGGTGTGGCTGCGCACGGAAGGCACTTGCACGGCTGAAATCGTTGTGACGGCACACGCCAACATCATCGACCAGATGAGGTTGTTGTTCAGCAACTTGCTCGATTCGCTGACGCCCAAGCAAATCAATTTCCTCCATGCCGTGGTGGACGGCGTGGAGAATTTCTCCTCGAAAACCATCCTCGACAAGTACGAATTGGGCACTTCGGCCAACATCAAGAACCTGCGCAAGGCCATGTTGCAGCGCGACTTGATTGACGTGTTGCCTGGCAAAACCGAGATCCAAGACCCGATTTTCGCGGCTTGGCTGAAGCAACAAGTGGTTGTTTAAGGGATTGTCCTGAAGAACAAGAAATCTTTCAAAATGTAGTAAAAATCATTCAAAATCAAATTGTTGTATTTTGAATGATTTTGAAATTGATTTTTTTAAGGATTTCTGCCCGATAGGGCATTCGAAAACAACACCTGCTCAATCGCCACAGGGAAATAGGCCTGCTCCAACTGGTGGATCTTGGCCGCCAGAGAGTCGGGCGTTTCGTTTTCGTCTAAACTGACACGGGCTTGCAGGATGATTTCGCCGCTGTCGTACAACTCGTTGACATAGTGGACGGTAATGCCCGACTGGGCTTCCTTGGCCGCCACTACGGCTTCATGCACATGCTCGCCATAAAATCCTTTGCCGCCATATTTGGGCAACAGGGCAGGGTGGATGTTGACAATCTTTTTCGGGAAGGCCTTGACTAAGTTCTCAGGTAACTTCCAAAGGAAACCAGCTAATATAATCAGGTCAATGTCAAGGCTATGCAGTTCCTTGACGAAGGCCTCGCTTTTGAAATCCTCTTTGGTAATCATGCGCAACGGGATGCCCAATTTCTTCGCTCGTTCAATGGAATAGGCCTTGGGATTATTGCACACCACGTTGACGATTTCAACGTCTTTGTTGTTGGAAAAATACTCGGCAATGCGCTGTAGGTTTGTGCCGTTGCCGCTGACGAATATGGATAGTCTTTTCATTCTCTGTATCTTATGGTTACGGTTTCGTTTTTGCCCAAATCGAACCACACCAAATAACCTTCATCCACCTTGCGGAAATCCATGACTTTGCCTTCCACCACGATGGGCTTGGTGCATAGCAAGGTCAGACCTTTGATGGCTTCATTGGGGTTGGTTAATTGTATAGTCTTGTTGTCGATAATCAGGTATTCGATGCTATTGAGTTTCTCGTAATAGCTGAGGTATTGTTCAATCGTGGTGGGCAGGATTTTCTTCTCGTCGCGGAAATGGGCGAGCTGGCTCAGCGCGAAGTTGAAGCCTGGCATGGCTACGGCTGTGCCGTTTTCATTGTATTGCCAGAATGCGCGATATGGATTGCTCCAGGCTGGATAGACATGCGTGATAAACACATTATGTTGGTCCACAAGACGTTGCAGACGTATACTGTCAAAGTAGTAATACCATTCGCGGTCTTCGTTCACCTCCAAGGTGGAAGGTGTCGACCACAGCAGGAAGTCCTTGTCACCATTGGGTAAAGTGGTGATTTGTCGGTTGGGTAGGGCATCGCCGAAGCCGTCGAAAGGTTGCACGAAATGTCCATCGAAGTTGTGGTTCTCCATGCGGTTTTCCTCATAATAAGCGTTCCAAAGGTAGCGCACACCGCTCTTTTTCCAAAGCTCGGCGGCATATTGGGGCGAATCTGGCAGCAAGCCGTCGCAAACCAAGTCTTCGCGGTTCTTGTCAGGACCGTTGTTGTAGCCATGGTCAATCCAACTCTTGGTGTCGAATTGCCTCCTCATGAAGCGCATGGCCTTTGGGAACTCGTCGGGAAGTGTGGTATATATCTCAGGCGAATGCAAGCAGATTTCAAATCCTTCTTTCTTGATGGTTTTCAGTAGTTTATAAAACTCTTTGTCCGTCTTGATGGAAGCGACAAGCCCTTTGAATAGTCCGTCGCTGGTTTTTTCATTGGTCACATGGTCGGGGTTCCAATAGAACACACTCTTCGTGACGGGAATGTTGAAGTAACAGAAGCCTCCGACGGCATCTTCGGGTTTGGTGATGTTTTCATTCCCAAAGAGTACGGCACGATGCGTTCTGATGTCCGTCCAGTCGGCATGTTCGGTGAAGATGAAAGCGCTTTGGTAGCCGTCCCAGATAGGCATGAGGCGAGGGAGGTCGTCCATCGCATGATTAAATAATATGATTTTCCCTTTCAAAACATCCCCCTTTTTGATCATTCGGAAGGAGATGTTTTCGAACATATCGCTTGTGTCGCTCTTCAAAGGATAATGCAACAACGGGTGGTCTCGCCAATAGTCGATATTGAAGCAGACAGTTCTGTCTTCCGTGTTGAGTTGCAACGATGAAATGCCTAAATTGTGATATGTGCTGAAGCTGAGGCTGTCGTTTTTTAACGCAAAGCCTTCCCTGTCGAGATAATAACTGCTTTGGTAATTGGTCGTATCAGTGTGTTGGTTTCTCCTGTAAACGGTTAGTTCACCCTCAGGTAAGGGCAAAACGAAAGCCAAGCGAATCAATTTTACATCTTCTTTGAAAGTGGTTTCAGTCTGTATGATGTCGGCGATAATTGAGGAATGGGGCTCCCCGTAGTAGTCAATCCAATTATATTTAAATATGGTGTTCATCACCGATGGGTCTGTAAGTGTGTCGCCATCGGTATTGATGTATTCCACAATGGGGATGAAATCAGAGATTTGTGGGTAGTAATTTGTATTGAATAAGGAATCTGCATTAAACTCAACTACAGATTGATAACTCGGCAAAACATCAGCTTTGACTTCCAACCGCGCATTATCAAAAACCAAATACTCTTGACCTTTGTTCCAAACATAGACTTTGATCTCACTACCCTGTGTGTAACTGGTAGGGAAGTTAAGGTCGAGTTGTACCTGAGACCAGTCAGCCGTGTCGTTAACATAATCCGCAAGGGGATAGGAAGACCAATAGCGGTTGCGGATAGTGTCGTCGATGCTCACCACAATATCGGCTTGGGTGTTGGTATCAGCCTTGAATAGGAAGTCGAGTTTGCAGTTGATATTTTGGTTAGGGTATTCTTTGTCCGCATTAATGCCAACCCCAAATCCATATTCATGCATGGTGTCGCAGATGCAGACGAAATTCTCCTCTATTGCGCTGCTGTCGGCCACGATATGCAGGTTAAACCACGGCGTATTCCATTCTTGGCGGTTCTCAAAGTCGTTGATGTATACCTGCGCTTTGGCCGTGAATGCGATCAATATGGCCGAAAAAAGCAGCATGGTTTTGGCGCAAAACCTCATTGTCGTTTTATTTTCTGCAAAAATAGTGTTTTGTGATGAATGCAAGTTTGTTTTCGCCAAAAAAATCCATGCCTCTATTTATATTAATAAGGTGTTTCCCAAAAGCAGGTCTGGGAGGTAAAATAAAAAGTCACCTTTTTTCTTCAAAAACATGAAAGTTTTCTGGAAAATTTTGACCAAAATGTGCCTTTTTGGACCGAAAAAAAAGTTTTTGTGTCCTAAATGCCATACTTTTCTGAAAAAATATGTTGTTTTAATAATTTGATAATCAATATAATATAAAAAAGTTTCAAAAAATTGAAAAAAAGTGTTGCGCGTAATGAAAAAAGCTGTACTTTTGCACCCGCTTTCGGAACGGAAGAGGGGTTGAAGCGAGGGGACTTCGGGAGCGTGAAAGTTCATTGAAAGTCTGAGGCCAGCACAAGACCGGCGCGGCGTGAGCCGCGCTAGGGATAGGAACCTTTTAAGAAGGGACACCAAAGAGAACATTGAGGCGGAACCCGAGATTCAGAATAAAATTAAGAAGTACAACAATACTACAACGAAGAGTTTGAT
>JAFWRA010000052.1 GCA_017508895.1 Bacteroidales bacterium | reverse complement strand
CCAAAAAACGCCAAAAGCAAGAGGCCCAAAACGCCTCTTCCCTGCTTATTGTATCCGTTTTCAACCTTTTTGGCTGGAGTTTTGTGCTCCAAATTAAAAAATAAAAATCTTTTCACTATCATTCAAATATTTAATATTCAATATTATACATAAACCTGATGCCCCCAAAAGGATCTATCAGGCCTGAACCCGCAAAAATAGGTTTTTTTCCCAAATAAATACATGTTTTTAGGAGAAAAAATCTTGTTGTTTTTTATTAACAATTTATCAAGAAGAAAAGAGGTCGAAAAATCAACTGGATATCAATTTGTTAGAAAAAAATGTAGAGGCGCAAAATCTTGCGCCTCTACAACAAGTTTACAAGTCCATTCACCAATCAGTGATTAGGATTGTTGTTATTGGCATTTCCATTGGGTGTTTCATCAGGCACGGTTCCGTTGATGATTACCTTGGTGTCGCCGCCCACCGTGCCCATGTTGCCGCCGCCGTAGATGTTGCCGAACACGCGGGTGCGGTCCAATATCTTGACCAAGGTGCTGCCGCCCACGGCACTCTCGTCTCCGCCGCCGAACACATTGCCCGTGCCGTGCTTCACCATGCCGTTCTCAAAGGTGCCGATGGTGCTTTTGCCTTTGATGGTAAGGGTGACGTTGCTCGTCACTACGCCAAGGTTTTCCAAGGATTTGGTGGTATAGCAGTACCAATTGTCTCCCACTTTGAAGGCCGGTTTATCCGTATCAACCCCATTAGGTATCTCCGTCACCGTTTCAGGGATGATCTTACCAGTCTCTGAGTTCTTGTAGCACCAAGTGTAATTCCTGACAACAGCATCATCGCCCGTCCCATCGGTACGATAGCCAACGACTCCGTTGTGACACACACCTGCTTTATCTCGGTAAGGGAAAGTCACTTTGCTCTTGTCGTGAACCGGGAACGAAGGAATAGTGGCCGAGAAACCGGCACCAAAGGCATTGCCCAAAATAGTGCAGTCGGTAAGCGTGGATATGGTGGTGCCATCAACAGTGCCGAGGTTGCCACCGCCGTAGAAGTTATGTCCCACCGTGCAACCTTTAAGCTCGTTGACGACGTTTTTGGTCGTTGTAGTGCCAAACTGGGCCCAATGAATATAGGTTCTCGCCACAGCGTCTGAACCAACACCGTTGGACTGGTTGAACACCTCAAATTCAAACTCGGCATGGTAGCCTAAGTCAGCATCGTAAGTAGCCACATCACCTTGGTTGGAAATTGGAGTAAAAAGATGAAAGTCGTATGGACTGACTCCCCAATCCGCCGGCATATTGTTTGGAGTTTGATCCGCTCTTTTTTCACGGTACAGGTTGGTGCCTCCATTGCCGCCGCCAAAGTAGTCCCCACAAAAAACAGTATGGTTGGCATAAGTAGTGACAGCCTTGCTCTCACCTATCTTAGGACCTCCGCAATACTTTTCAAGCACCAAGCTGTTGTTGATGGTGACATTGATGCTGTCGTTCACGGGATTGTTGCCGTTAATGCCACCTCCATAGAACTCTTCAATGACAGAATGGTCAATCTCGAAATAGACACTATTCTTTACTGCCTCCATGCCCGCACCTGCCATGAGGCCAAAGCGTCCTCCATTGGTATAGCAATGCGGATTGTCGTCATACGCATGGCTTACGTCAACTTCCGTCCAATAGATGCCAGTTAAATAGAACTCAGGGAACTCTCCACCCATAACGCTCACAGCGCAATGGCGCACGTAACAATTCCTACCAGCATGACTACCGGGTGAGAAGCGTTTCATCCAGATGTGGCCTCCCATGATGATATTCCGTGTAAAGGTAAGCGTCCATTTATGGTCACTATGTGACACAAACTGTTCATACTGACCTCCGTTGAGAATCAGTGGCTGTTGGTGGTTGACATTGACGCTTTCAGACATGGGCTCAAACTGGGTGGTGTACCAGAAAGCGGTTTCCGTCATCTCAAAATGGCCTTGCGGCACCATGATACCGACAGCATAGGCGTAGGTATTGTGACGCATGGTCAAGCCCAGGTTGGGTATCGGGAGGAAGTCGAAACGGATAGGCATGACAGGGTATCGAGAAACATTGTTACGCCATTGGAACGGGAAACAGAAGTCGGGCTCGTTGTCCATGTCGAAGTCGGCACTCATGAAGGTGAAGCCGCCGTACTTGCCGTCGTCAGGAGTGTTTCCCAAACAGCCATCACCAGTTCCCACAAAATCGTTTTGGGCTTGGAAAGGAAAGTTGCCCACCAATACCACAGCCTGTTCATAGACATTTTTGGTACGGTCTGCTTTGACCGCATTGATCAACGTCTTAAAGTCATTGTAGACAGGGACGGATTGATTGTTGCCATAAGTAATCGTGGCAGGCAACGTGCCTGCTGGAGTGAAGGCAAAACCGTAGTTTTTATTGTCATTGCCATTGTCAGCATAGGCACAAACAGAAACTCGGTCAAGGGCATTGTCCTTGCCTTGCAGGTAGAAGGCATCGCCCCAATAGGCCTCAATAGTAATGGCTGTGACGCCCACGGGCACATAATAGTAGCCGCCCTGGGCAAAGGCACGGCCATCGTTGAGGTCATAGATGTCCTTGTCCTTACAATAACGGTCAGCATAATTGTAACCGTTTTCCCAATTATGAACAAACTCATTATAGTTTTGAACCGACCCGTCGGTAGTAACTGCGGTAATCTTCCATGCCGTAACTACTTTATTGGTATAGTTCCCATAATAACGCTGTAAATGATTTGTAGATGCAGAATTGCCAAACACTTCGTTATAATACGGCAACTGCACCTTGCCGTAACAATAGTCGTAATTCAAGGTGTCCATATCGGTGATGACGACATGCTCTAATGTTTCAGTTCTCTCGGACGTTGACAATCCTAACGTCATTGGATGGGAACCTGCTTTTACGGTGATGGTCAGCTCACCCAATTTCTTGCCTTGGTAATCGGGGGCATTGATGCGCTGCACCCACTGGCCGCTTTTCCAATTCCATATTCGAGTGGTGTCAGTGTTGATGATGGAGGGATATTTGCCCCAGGGTTTCAGTATTGGATAAGGTGCCTTGCTGGGGTCGAGCACCCACTTGGCGATGCCCACATTGGCGATGTCGACATCGGTGGGAGCCACCCCACCTATGCCATCTACCCACCAGGTGCAAAGGCGGCGGTTGCTATTGAGGATGCTACGGTAGTATTCGAAACGGCGCAAATCCTTTTCCTCGGCTGGCCACGAACGGTTGTAGTTGCTTATGTCTCCATAATTGTTGTCGAAAGTGGACTCACCACGATAGTAATTATAGTTGTTGATGGCCGTGGTGCCATTGTTTACAATCGTCTTGCCGCCATAAACGGGATATGTCGTCGTGCCACCGGTAATCTCGCCATAATACATGCAGTTCACCACGATAGTTTTTAAACTATTCATGTTGGAGGTTTGGTTATTGTATCCCACTATACCCGCCACAGTGCTACCGCCCGCTATCGTGGCATAGCTGAAACAGTTGATAACGCGGGCATAGCCGTCGAGCAAGCCCACAATACTGCCGCAATAACCATCGGAACTTGAAATCGTGTCACCAGCAAATCCACTAATGTTGCCATTTTCATCATACAATGTAGTTGTAGGCAGGATGCCGCAGTTGTAGATGCGCGACGCTCCGTTGGCAGTGTCGGCAATGGCACCCGTAGGACCACTTCCATTGATTTTCACGCCTTTGAGATTCAGGTTGTACACCTTACCATTGGTCAATGTAGTGAACAATGGAGCAGTGAGGCCAGTGACAGTAAGACCATTGCAGTCGAGAATGCCGCTAAAGGTCTCCACTCCAGGCTTGTTGGATTCGGAATAGGCCACATTGGCATCGGCAGCAAGCTGATATGTTCCAAATTGGTCATTGATTGCTGACAACGAGTGAATCACTGTCAGTTGGACATTGCCATCGCCATAGATGGTGAAAAGGAGAGTCTTAGGGTCTGATGTTTTGTAGGGATGTGTTCCACCATTGCCTCCTTTGAGTTTCAACTCTACCGTACCCGTGACGGCCGATACAGGTAATGAGATGACATCAAGGTTAAATGTCGGAGTTGAATTGATGGTAATGGTCGTCTGGGTTCCTGAGGAAGTGCCACCGCTGATGCTAATATAGTCGTTGAGTCCATCGACCGTCCAAATATAGTTCAGCAGGTTCGTAGTATTATAGCTGCCGCTAACCACCATGGATCGTTGCAGGTTGCCAGTAGTGGGCGACTCCTTAATGCATTTGCCATACCAACAGTCCTCCGTGCTGAATATATTATTAACCGTCGTGTTATAAGTGGCGGATGGGCCGCTCAAGACGAAGTCATTACGTACACGGTATTCAGCCTCATACTTGTAAATCAACCACTTCGAGTTGTCGACCGACTGGTGAAGACTGATAACAGGCGTGGTTTGGTTAGAATAATCTGCGATATTAAGAGCCGCACAAATGCTGGCCGACACGCCATCGCTCTTGAACACCACAAACTGCTTGCTGTAGGGGATGATATAATAGCAAGTACCAAAACCGCCGCTGTTGCTGGTCTTGAAGAAGCGGAACTTGTATCGGGTATCGTCCGTTGAAGGTGAAGTAGATCCCACTTTGAGCGTGCCAAAGTCGCTGTAGGTATACTCGTTCTCATCGAAATAGAGATAGCGGTTTGTCCGGCTGTTCCTGAATGAATAGAAGCCCTGAGGATCCATCTCCACTATCCAGCTGATTTTCGCGATGCCGTTATTCCCAGGATCGGAGAGGTCTGAGTCATTACCAGTGCCACCCTTGCCATTGGGCTTCACGGGGTCATTCTCTTGAAGAGTGACGCTATCGTAAGGGTAGCGGAAATTGTCGCCGCCGTAAATGCTGAACAAAATGTAGTTCTTATTGAGTTCAGTAGATGGCTTAATGGTCTTCGGCTGAAGCTTGAATGAAATGTTTTGCTGCACCGCAGCGAGGTGCGCTGCGGGAACAAAGGGATCTGCGGGTACCACGTCGTAAGTGGCAGCAATGGTGTAGTCGCTAGTTTGCGTGTTTTTTAGATAAAGGATACCATTGCTCGCATCGACTTGCCATTTAGAGCCCTGATTAGCGTCGGTAGAGGAATTGAAGGTCAACTTAACGAACACACGGCGATCCTTATTATCTTCACTTTTCCTCGTCCCACCATCATCATAAAACTCGTATGACATTTTCTGTGTGAAGTAGCAATTGCGCAGGTAAGTAATCTGCTGCGGCGACTGCACAGTGATGTTGTTCACGGTGGGCCCTGACCAACCATTCTCATCGGCCTCGGTAATAGCGATGGGACAAGCGTTGTATGCAATCGTCTGATTGGTCGTGAGCTGGATGGTGCCATTGTTGTTGCAGAGGTAGTAATCCACGCCTCCAATGGTGGTCTTCAATTGTTTCTTTTCGTGTTCATTGCCCTCAATATCATTGGTTTTCCACTGCGTTTGGGGGGTTACCGACAAGTAAAGCGTGCTGCCATTGGCCACGTTCAAGTAGTAGTAGTCGCTTTGGAGGTAGCCTTCCGGCGTGATGATCCAGATGGAGCTGCCGTTGTTGTCGAAACTGTTGCCATAGCGGAACGTGTTTTCGTTGCCAAGTGTGACATTGTCGCTATAGCGTTTCAGGTATCCCACATTGTTCTTGTGCAGCGCATAATAGCCCGGTGTGACGGGAACATAATGGCCTATGGCAGAACCCGTATAGTTGTTATGTCCAGTAACGGTGACCTCATCACTGCCAGTGACTTGCCATGTATAGTCGTTACTTTCTCCTTCTGTCAGGGTCACGGAACCATGTTTGACCGTCACCAAATATTCAGAGCCGTTTGAGTCGACGGTGATGGTGATTCCCGAAACGGGGGTTCCGCCTGTGCCGATACTCATCGGTTCAATGGTGAAGGTGGTGGATCCGTTCACGATATAGTTGCCGTCGGGGTTGTCGGTGATGGTAATCGTAGCCGTTCCAGCATTGACATTGTTGCTATATGTGACAGTATATTCGGCAGGGTCAATAACATCAGTAAGATCCGTGTTACCGTAGACATCATTTACGTGTAAAAGAGGTGTATGGGCTGAGCGGTTATAGATATATGGCCCGGCAGCAAGCTGAAATGTCGGATTTGTGACGATGGTTGTTCTGACTATCTGTGAATTGATAAAATCTGTCTTCACGGCAATAGCCTTTACAACTGTTCGGCTGGTGACTGTGGGCTTGTCGGTTGGCTCGTATTGATGGGTATTTCCTCCAGCTGGCATTGACGGATCGGGATCCTCGCCTGTCAGTGTGTAATAAATGATGGCACCCGAAGTGGTAGTAGTGATGGTCACTTTATTGTTGGAATAATCATAAGTGATTACAGGAGTGGCACAGACTGCCTGAGTTGAGAATGCGCTCTGCACCTCGGCCTCACCCAACGGATAGTTGTTGTTGGAATACAATTTAAGCGTATTGTTGGCCACACCCATGGAGTAATAACTTGTGGTATGGTCGCTTGGTGTAATCGCCACCACTTCATATTGACCAGTATTGCTCTGGTGAAGGAAAAACTTGCTGCCCGTCGCCGAAAGCGTTGGAACAGCTTCGCCCGAAGAGACATCGTAGGTGACATATTTGCTGTTCCCTACATTTTGAATCGTAAGTTGGTAGGCATCATTGCCGTTCAGCGTCCATTTCCTGTCGTCTGAGGGAGTGGCCATGCTCTCTATGCCCATGGTGGTTGCGCTTGCTGCATACCAATAGTTGTCATTTGTACGGACATAGTATCCGGTTCCTCCGTTGAGGTCCAAGCTGCTGCTTGATGTGGTATAACGGACATAGATGGTTGTCGAAGTAACAGAGTTGATAGGATTCGTGCCGTCAATGGCATCTGCTTGAGTGCTATAGTAGGTGTATGAGGCAAACGGACTCTTGATAACGTCGGGAACCTCCAAAGGATAATCTGTTGTTGTAGCCTGCACAAGAGTTCCTCCCGAGTTGTTAACAATGTTATATGTTTTAGTCAGAGGGACGAAAGTGAGGTCGCAATTGGAATAACTGCTCCCACCATATTTCTGATAACGGGTCTTCCCTGAATCATTGTTATTGAGGTAGCCATGACCAAATTGGTCAATTCCATTTTGACCGGGATTATACGTATAACCATCTGTAACTATCAACCTATAGGTATGCGTATTACCGCCAGGAAGCAGACCAAAAGCCCACACCTTATTCGTTTTTGCTGTCCCCAATGGAGTTTTCAAACGAATATCGGCGAACTTACCTGCATCAGCAGAGAGATAATAATCTAAATATGTACTTCGACTTTGAATGGTAATCTGATAAGGATCCTTGATGTTTACCTTCCAATAAAAAGTGGGATTCTCTTGAAGTGGAAGTGCAGAACTGCTTGTATTAGGTTGGTTATTATAAACGGTCTGTTGAAGATACTTATTGGATGAATAAAATTTGATCTTACAAATACCGCCGTCAAAAAGGTCAACTGTACTAAGGGTTTCTTCATCAAACTCATAGGTAACATAAACATGATCACCATCAGACAAAGCATAGCCAACAGATAACGAGGGCCCTGAATTGAACACACACACTTTAGTGCTAGGGTCGTAAGTTACATCGCTTGAACTGTAGTACTGCCAATTCTTTGCCAACGGACTCTTGTATTGGTTTGGCAAACCTACGGTTAGAGTTGTACTTGTGAACTGTAAAGCCTCAGTGCGTGTAGAGGTAAGTTGACCATTGTCATCCAATTGGCCTAGATTAATGATATGGTAGGTAACGGTGGCTCCCCACGCCTCACTCACTCCCCATCCCATCATCATCACCAACATAAAGAGTACATGCAGGCTCCTCCCCTGCCTTCTGTTTCCGTTATCAATCTTTACCTTTGGAGTATCGCCCTCCAGATTTCCAAGTAAATTAGCATTCATAACTATTTAATTAATTGATATTCAACATTATAAATTACTTTGGCACACTATATAAGCATCCAAAGTTAACATCTTGCAAAAATAAGGAAATTTTTCTAAATGGACAGGCGGTTTTGGAGAAAAACTATTATTTAATTTTATTTTAATAATAATGACGCTATTCCATTTTGCCTTTGGTTAGTTCTTCAGCGACAATGATTCCAAATACTTTTTTCAAACGCACAAGCAAACCAAAGCCGCCAAAACCATCAACAGCGGGATGATTTTGCTCTTAATGTTGCTCTCCTTGAAGCCGAAGATGCCGTAAATGAACGACACGACGAGGCGCACACCGTAAAATGCATGAACTATGAAAGAGGATGTTAAAGGGTGGAGATGGTCTCGATGTCAAGCCCCGTGACTTCAGCTATCACCTCGTTTTCAATGCCTTTTGCTTTCATTTTTTTCGCGACTGTTATACTGGCCTTAGCCTCCCCTTCTGCTATGCCTTCCGCCCTGCCTTCCACTATACCCTCTGCT
>JAFWRA010000001.1 GCA_017508895.1 Bacteroidales bacterium | reverse complement strand
TACTGCAAGCTTTCGCCTACGACTTCCAGGAAGGCGATCTTCGTTACACCATCATCAGTGCCAATCCGCCGGAGGTCAGCGTGAGCGGACACGCCAACGGCACCTCGGCGCAAGGTGCGCTTAGCATTCCCGAAACCGTTTCGCACGACGGTGTCACCTACACCGTTACCGAAATCGGCGAAAGGGCGTTCCAAAACTGCACTTCACTTTCAGGCGACTTGGTCATTCCCAACACGGTGCGTCGGATTGAGACCGAAGCTTTTGAGTGTTGCTCGGGCTTCCATGGCACCCTGACGCTCTCTAATCAACTGGTTTACGTTGGATATTTGGCTTTCAATAACTGTAGTAATTTTCAGGGTATCCTGGCACTTCCCGAAAGCCTTGACATAATTGACAGAAAAGCCTTTATTGGCTGTAGTGGATTCACAGGACCGTTGGCTTTGCCCCAATGTTCGTTTATTGGCGCAGAGGCATTTCGTGAATGCAGTGGTTTCACTGGTGACATTGTCATACCAACCTCCATTACGCACCTCGAAAACGGCATCTTCGCACATTGCACTGGTTTTGATGGCACCATTGTTCTTCACGACAACATTGAAAACATCGGAAATGGAACGTTCCGCTATTGCAGCGGATTAACTGGGGAGCTCGTCATTCCCGAATCGGTCAACCTCATTGATGTGATGGCATTTTACGACTGCGAGAACCTTACAGGCACATTGAACATCCCTTCAAGTGTGGTGGAAATCGGGGCAAGTGCCTTTGCCTATTGTTACGGTTTCACTGGCGAATTGGTCATTCCCGAATCCATCAATGAAATCCCACACGGTGCATTCAAAGAGTGTGTCGGGCTTACTTCGGTTGTCATTCCCAATACCGTTACAAAGATTGGGCAATTACCACCTGATTGTTTCAACAAGGAAGGCGCATTCGAGGGTTGCACCGGCTTGACTGGGACGTTGCAGTTGCCTAAAAACCTGATACGCATAGGAGGAATGGCCTTCAAGGATTGTACTGGCTTAACTGGCGAACTTGTGCTTCCTGCCTCGCTGCAAAGAATTGACGCCGAAGCGTTCAAGGGCTGCAGCGGTTTGACAGGCAACCTCATTCTTCCTGCCTCGGTGAGTATCATTGAACCCGATGCCTTTAGAGGTTGCAGCGGTTTCTGTAGCCTTCAGATTAAAAATGCCGTTAGTAATGTAAACATTATGCGCAAGGCCTTCTATGGCTGCACTGGAATGCACGACATTGAATTCACCGAAAAAGTGTCTCACATCGGCAGCAATGCCTTTGCCGAAACAGGGTGGGAAGACGACCAACCCAATGGTGTTCTGATGCTACTCGGCTGGTGCCTTGGCTACAAAGGCAACGCATCAAACCTTGCATTGCAACTGCCCGAAACCACGAGAGGCATTGCCGATTGCGCTTTCACTGGTAATACCAACATAAAATCCCTCTCCATCCCCGACGACTGCCCCATGACCAAAATAAGCGATTCCGCTTTCTATGGTTGCAACAAACTCGCAGGGCTGTTGACGATTCCCAATGGTATAAAAACAATAGGACAGAGTGCTTTCGAGCGTTGCTCAAAGATAAAAAACCTTGAACTGGCACCGTCGGTTGAAACTCTCGACTATTATGCGTTCAATTATTGTACTGGTTTGGAAAGCATCACTTCGTGGGCCGAAACGCCACCTTTGGTAAAATACTCGTTCTACGATGTAAACACCGGCATCCCGCTTAAGGTGCCTTGTGGCACTATGGAAGCCTACCAGAACAATTCACAATGGAGCGCTTTCACCAACATCAGCGAAGTGCCTTTCAAGCTCACGGTCAGCATTGACCATCCCGACCATGGCACCTGTTCCATCGTCAAACATGGCGACTGCGACAATCCCGAAAGCATCGTCCAAGCCACTCCAAACAACGGCCATGAGTTCGCTTTTTGGACAGTCAATGGCTACATCGTTTCCTACGACCCCACCTATACATTTAATCTTGAACACTCTACCGCTTTGAAAGCCCATTTCGATTTTGAAAGTGTCGGTGAAAACGACGAATATGCATTTGCGGTTTATCCTAATCCAGGGAAGGATGTGCTGAATATCCGAACGGGGTTGCAGGACGCTTGGGTGGAAGTGTATGATTTGAATGGGAGGATGATTTATAGGCAAGAGATTACGGAGAATGATACGGCCATCAATACGACGAATTGGAGTGAGGGGACTTATGTTTGGAAGGTGATTTCAAACGGTATAGAAGTGGAAAACGGAAAATGGATAAAACAATAATTCAATGAAAACAACAAGACTTTTCACCCTGCTTGCGCTCCTGCTGATGTTTGGGATCAAGGTCATTGCGCAGGTGTGGGAACACTCTATTCCTTATGATATGTCAGATGAGGAAATGACGCATCAGTATTGTGCCTACGAATTGTCGGACGGGAGAATTATTGTCTGTTCCGCTTGTTGTTTCCAAAGCGGAATGGGGTCTAATTTCTACCCACCCCATCCTGCTATGATTACCTTGTCGCCTGACGGGGAGGTGCTTGCGGAGAATGACTTTTTCAAGCCTGGATATTGGGGCGCATCCTATTACCCGTATGTGTTTGAGAACTCAGACGGCGAGGTGTTTGCATTGATGTCATATAGTCCTGATCATGATACGGCATATTTCAACTATTATCAGAACTATGACAATCCACCTGAAGATGCCATCCTTGGGCTGTATAAACTTGACGATCAATTAGAGGTTGAGGAAAGCCATGAATACAGCTATCCTATTGATAATTACGAAGCCAGATATTATCAGGGATGGGCCTGGTGGTGCTGCCATTATAGTGGAAACATTTTCATCCATTCGGCGATTATCGACGAGGACAACATTGTGGGTGCTTACACCAAGAATGTCAGTTTTGGCCATCAGCCTCTTCAAGGTTATGATTCCTTGTTTTTTTTCAGGATGAGTTTTGATGGCGAATTGCTTGCAAATGTCGGTTATCAGATGACAACTTCAGGCAGTCCATGGCAGGAGAAACTAAGGCGTGAACAACTTTTGGCAACGGATTATGGGTATATCTATTATAATCCCATGCCGCCCTATTATTTTGGCTTTTCAGACAAAAAAGACGCGAATCGGGCTTATGACGATGGAACCATATTCTATTTGGATAAGGAATTCAATGTTTTGAAATACAAGGCTTTCAGACAGTCGGACGGGAATGAATGGGAAGACAACTATTTTGAAGATATGGCCATAATAAGAAGTGGGCATAATACAACATACGTTGCAACGGAAACAATTTCAAATTATGACCAATCGTATGAGGATTGCCGTCTGTATGAGTTTGATGATGACATTGAAGGTGTTCAAAACAACGCGCCTATCATTCGCCAGATTGAACGAGGAACCAATGACTGGGACTTTGTGGCTCTTAGTAGAGCTGTAGATGCCACTGATAACAACACATTGCTGTTCTGTTATTCTATGGCTTGTGGAATATCAATGTTAAACGATTCATGGGTTGTGATAGAACGGCTTGATGAAAACTTTGAAAACATATCCACGGTGTATTACGGTAATGGTTCCGACGATTTGTTTTGCTGGGCGGAAAGTATCACTACGACAAAAGACGGCGGCGTTCTTTTAACGACTGAAACAAAAAACATCGATAATCCACAGCAACGGTGGACAACGGTCACCAAATTCCCCGCCGAGGCTTTTGTGGGTATCGAGGAGGCCCACGAAAATGGCTTGAAAGTAGCCATCGCATATCCTAATCCGGGGAAGGATGTGTTGAATATTCGGACGGGATTGAAGGATGCGCGGGTGGAGGTGTATGATATGATTGGGAGGCTTGTGCATAGTCAGGATATTATTGAGAATGTCACCGCCATCAATACGACGAATTGGAGTGAGGGGACTTATGTTTGGAAGGTGGTGGCTGGTATCTCGACAGGATCAGTGATCGAAGCGGAGAGTGGGAAGTGGGTGAAGAAATAAAAATCCATTAATCCCTGAGGCAGCCAATAGGAACCACAAACACTCCGTCTTGCCGTTGATAGGCATATTGCCCTACGGCAGTAAGCACCATCATAAATGAAGGCTTCGGCATACGGGTGGTGTCGATGGTATCGGCTAACTCCTTCAAGGCGGCAACACCGTCGTTGATTAGTTTCTCGCCCCCCAGCTTGACTTCGATCAAGGCGTATGTGCCGTTGCGGCGATGCAGGACGGTGTCGCATTCCAAACCAGAACTGTCGCGATAATGATACAATTTACCGTCAAGTGCTTCGGCGAATACCCGAAGGTCTCGAACCGCCAAGTCCTCAAAGAAAAGACCGAATGAATCCAAATCGTTCATCAAATCGTCAGGACCCAAACCAAGCGATGCCGTCCCTATACTTGGGTCAACGAAATGCCTGGTGTCACCGGTGCGAATGGCTGATTTGCTGCGTAAGTTCGGATTCCATGCTTCGAGGTCTTCTATGACGAACAACTTTTTGAGGGCCTTGATGTAATCCGCCACAGTGTCTTCGTCGAGTGTCTTTGAATCGTTCGAAAGCATGTCGGCTTTGATGGTGCCGTATGAGACCTGCTGCGAGATGTTTCGGGCGTAGGAACGCAAAAGAAGCCGTGTGCGTTCTGGACTCCGTTTTACACCATCCACCCGTTGGATATCACGCTCGGCTACCGAATCGACATAGTCAAACGCTTGATCCAATGCAATTTCGCCACTTAAGAATGTTGCCATTGGCCAGCCGCCTCGACAAATAAGATAGGCTATTTGATCGAGGTTGGTCTCGCAGGTGACGGGTTCAATGCCATTCCCATTGAAAAGCTGCTTCAGACTTACTTTTCCGGACGATTCACCTGATTCAAATAGTGTCATGGGCCGCATCTTAATTCTACCAAAACGTCCCGTGCCACTATGTATGGTCTCATCGGCTTGAGGGAGCACCGATGAGCCTGTCAGGATGAATTGTGAGAAATTGCCGCGTTTGTCAACCTCATCACGGATGCTATCCCACAGCGGAGGTATTGTTTGCCATTCGTCAATCAATCGCGGTGTGTCGCCTAATAGAAGCGTTTTAGTACTGAGGTCCACCATCTGCAGACTTTGTTTCAAAACGCCGCTGTCACCAAGGTCAAGTATGCTCTTGGCCTGTTGCTTGGCGGTGGTTGTTTTTCCGCACCATTTGGGACCTTCTATCAATACGGCGCCTTTACCCGCCAATTTTCGGGTAAGCAGGCCGTCGGCTATCCTTGGCATGTAGTTATTTGACATAATAAAATGTGTTCTTTGTTATTGAGGGTGCAAAAATACTGATAATGTTTGAATTATGCAAGGAAAACCTGAGTTTTTCGGTTGTTTATTACAAATTTGTTCGGTTATTTGTGGAAGAATTGTTCGGTAATTTGAAAGAAATGCGTATCTCACTAAGCGGTTCATGTCATTTGACGTTGCCTTTTGGGGTAAAATAGCCCAAAATGTGTGTGAAATGTGTGTGTGATTTTTGCAAATGGCTTAGGTTTTTGCTATAATTTTGGATGCAAATTCAAAAACGCGATGCCATGAACATAAATTTCAAACTTTCAGTCGCCTTTGCCCTTGCGCTGTTATTCGGAGTAAATGCCTTCGGGCAGGAGTGGGAATACTCCATCCCTTATTACATGGCAGATCCAGAAATGACTCGCCAGTATTGCGCATACGAATTGTCGGATGGGCGAATTATTATCAGTGCCCAGTTGCTTTACAATGACGGCTCTTATCCCAATTTCTATCCGCCTCACAATGCCTTGATAGCATTATCGGCTGACGGAGAAGAATTGGCGCAAATGGATTATTTTAGAGATAGCTATTGGGGTTCGTCCTATAATCCGTATGTGTTTGAAAATGAGAACGGAGAGGTTTTTGCGCTGATGTCGTACAGCCCTGACCATGACCCTGATTACTTCAACTACTTTTTGAACTATGAAAACCCGCCAACTGATGCCATTCTTGGACTTTACAAACTCAACGATGATTTGGAAATCGTGGAGAGTTTTGAGTACAGTTTTCCAATTGATACGGCTCAAGGGCAGGATAACATGCTGCCATGCGACGCAAGCGGCAATATTTTCATGCATTCCGCTATTCTTGATGATGGCTATATTGTGGGTGCCTACACAAAAAGTGTGAGTCTAACCAGCAATCCAACAGGAAAAGATTCTCTGTTTTTCTTCAGGATGAACTTTGAAGGTGATTTGTTGGCCAATGTCGGCATTGAAACTAATTATTCCGGTATGCAGTGGCAAGGGGCGTTTTGGCGTGAGCAAATGGTAAGCACAGATTATGGATACATATATTACAGCCGTCAGCAAAACACGCCACCTGCACCAAATAGTGTTGGCGAAAACCGTGAATATGCCGGAACTGTAGCATATTTGGACAAAGACTTTAACTTGTTAAGAACAAGAAAACTGGTGCATCCAGGTGGTAACGGCGGCGGATTTTATTGGTTTGACGATGTGTCGGTCGTTCGGAGCGACCATAACACGACTTATATGGCCACCCGTTCAAGCAGGCATAGTTCGGCGGGAAAAAGCAATTGCTTCCTGTACGAATTTGACGATGACATTGAAAACACGCAAGAAATCGTTCCCATTACCAATGAAATTGAGCGTAAGTCTGATGACCATGACTTTGTGGCTGAATGTAAGGCTGTTGAGGTTGGCGACGACCATTCAGTTTATTTCTGTTATTCATTGAATGTGGGATTTGATTACGGTGATTCATGGATAGTCATTGAAAGATTTGATGAAGACTTCAACACGATACAAACAGTTTACTATGGCACTGATTCAGACCGCCAATGTTATGTTGCTGAAAGTATTTCTTTGACAAACGATGATGGTGTCTTGTTGGTTTTGGAATCAATAAAACTTGATGACTTTAATATAGGTGCAACTTCTGTTGTAAAGTTTCCCGCCGAGGCTTTTGTGGGTATCGAGGAGGCGCATGAGAATGGGCTGAAGGTGGCCATTGCCTATCCTAATCCGGGGAAGGATGTGTTGAATATTCGCACAGGATTGCAGGATGCGCGGGTGGAGGTGTATGATGTGAATGGGAGGCTTGTGCATAGACAAGATATTACAGAGGATGTGACGGAGATTGATGCTGGAGATTGGGCTGAAGGTGTTTATGTTTGGAACGTGATTGCCAATGGAAAGATGGTTGAAACAGGGAAGTGGGTGAAGAGTTTTTAGGATTTTTGCGAATCTTATTAGTGGAAAACAATATTGTAATTCATTGACAATCAATGTTTTTTCTTAAAATAATAGTGGATTTGCTGATGGAATTGTTTTTCTTGCGGTTTTTGCTGTATTTTTGGAAAAAAATAACAAGAAATGAAGAATAGACTTAGCACAATCATTATGGTGCTCCTTGCAATTCAATTGTTTGGAGGTACAATAGATGCGAATCGCGCCCTAACTCTTGGCGAAAAATTTGTAGAGGCAAACTTTGAAATGCCTGTCCAGTTGGAATTGGCATACACTGCCTACACTGAAAACGGCCGTCCGGCATTTTATGCTTTTAACGGCATTCCCGAGGGTTTTGTCCTCGTGTCAGCCAGCGATTTGACCAGCCCTGTTCTTGGCTATTCCCCAACGGGTTCGTTCGACAAAGATAATATCCCTGAAGGTCTGGCATTTTTTCTTGATGGCTATGCGGAATCGGTTGACTTTGCGGAAGAACAACTGGCTAAAGCTGATTTTGTTATCATTCAAGAATGGGAGAGCCTTGAGCGATGTGGCATGACCCAAACCACAAAACTGGGTGCGGTAGCACCGCTGATCGCTACACATTGGGACCAGGAATGCTATTACAACGAATATTGTCCGGCAGATGAAGGCGGCTGGTGTGGACATGTGAAAGTTGGGTGCGTGGCCACCGCAATGGGCCAGATTATGAAATATTGGAACTACCCTGAGCATGGCATCGGGTCGCACACCAACAACAGCTATTTCTATGGACCGTTGACCGTCAACTTTGGCGAGACCACCTATCATTGGGACGAGATGCCCGAGCAATTGAACGATTACAACGATGCGGTAGCGACCTTGCTTTACCATTGCGGAGTGGCAACTGATATGGTTTATGCGCCGGCACCGAATGGCAGCGGAACCAGCCAAAATAGCATGAAAATAGCACTGAATACCTATTTCGATTATGCTCCTATGCATTACGTCGAAAGGGTCAGTCATCCTTCATACGATGAATGGACGGGCCTCATGCGGAATGCCCTGGATTCGGGGCTTCCGATTGCTTACGCTGGCACGGACACAGAGCAGGGGGTGGGTGGCCATTCATTCATCTGCGACGGATATGATGCCAATGGCCTCTTCCATTTCAATTGGGGCTGGAGCGGTGAGCTTGACGGGTACTTCAGTATTGACAATCTTCGAACGTACAATCTCGCCTGGAACGCGTATCAGCTCATGATTTATGACATCAGACCGCGCACCGTGTATGAAAACACACCTCAAGCACCTTCAATTCTTACTGTGGAGCCTGTGGCGGATGATGCTTATTCTTGCTTGATAAGCTGGGTTAATCCTATTAAAACAATGAGTAACAGCTCTTTGTCGGTTATTGATCAAATCGTTGTCAAACGTGATGGAAAAGTGATTTATACTGCGGATCATGTGACCCCGGGTGCAGCGATGGAGTTCACTGATGAGGTGCCGTTTTTCGGATTGTTCGACTATAGTGTTTATGCCGTTTGTTATGGCAATCATGGAGAATCTGCCTCGCGTAACGCAGTGAGTTTTGGCCCGAGCTGCGATTGGGCCATTGTGACAAGTTCTACGTCCTCTGGATGGCAAGGAGGGACCATTACCTTGTACAACAATGCCGGGCAAATCGTTGAAAAAGTCTCCGCAACCTCGTCGTCGCAGGCGTTTTCTGTCGCGGTGCCTTTGGGCAACGTCTCCTTTGGCTGGAGCGCGGGAAACAGTAATGTCAATGATATCACTTTCACCATCAAAGATGCCGAAGGACAACAGGTATATCATTTTTCTGGAAATCCTTCCGACTTGCCTGAAGGTGTCTTTCTGACGATGAACAACAATTGTGGTCATGAGGAATGTGGAAGTCCTTCTGAACTTTACGCTGTTGCTGATGGCAACGATGTGGTCTTGAATTGGCTGACTGCCGAAGGTGAGACTGATTACAACATTTATCGCGATGGAGTGGTGGTCAAGACCGTGAGAAATGGAGCGACTGCTTTTACCGATGAGGAGGTCCCATTAGGGGGGCATTGCTATTTTGTGACGGCTTTATGCGAAGGCGGAGAAGGTGAGTCCACCAACGAGGCTTGTGCTACAGCAGGCGATGGTTGCCAACCTGCTACCAATCTTTGGTATGAGATGACTTCCAACAACAAGGTGAAGTTGACCTGGGAATCGCCGCAGCCCAACGACGGATTGTCGGGGTTTATTCTTTACCGGACCAAAGAATCCGAAATGGATTGGAAGAGAATCAAGATGTTAAATGGCAATGCCACTTCATACACCGACAATGCTCCCTTGGAGGATGAGACCTCATATCTCTATAGATTGTTTGCCTATTATCAGGACATCGACTGCTATTCTGCTCCGGCACGGTCGAAATACAATGAGTTTGAATATTTCCTGCGTGTATATTGGTCGGTTAACGCAGTGGATGAACCCGACAAAGCATTCACAATGGTCTATCCGGTTCCTGGGAATGATTGTGTGAACATTAACACTTCAAACAATGATGCACTGTTACAAATCTTTGACATTTATGGTGCTAAGGTAATAGAAATGCCGCTGAGCCGCGAAATCACTGTGATTAACACGGAATCATGGCCCGCTGGGGTTTATGTATGGAAGGTGGTGGCCGATGGCAAATTAGCGGAAATGGGTAAGTGGATTAAGGAGTGAAAGGAATGGGGTTTAAAATTTGTAGTTTTCCGCCTGCTATTCGATGAAATTTGTATTTTTGCGGTTGCAATTGTATAAAATTTGAATGAAGAAACTGGTTGATTTAACGAGAGAAATCGTGTTTGCGTCGTCCGATCCCGATGTCTCGCATGCGATCTCACGCCTGGTGAAACAGGAGAAACTGCGAAAGATAGCCCCTCGGCTTTATACGACAAACTTGATTGACAGTCCAGAGAGTATCGTTCGCCGCAACATCCTGAATATCCTTATGTGGCGCTTCCCTGGAACAATAATCAGTCACCGAAGCGCACGTGAAATGCGTTTGACGGCTAATGGTTATTTCTTTCTTACTGGCACTTTCAACAAAAAGGTGACCGATTTGCCGGGTGTTGTGATTGTTGTGGGTAAGGGTCCCGTCGCCGACAAGAATGATATTGTGTTTGGCCAATTGTACATCGCAGGCGAGTATCGATGGATGCTTGAGAACATGCAGGAATCGCGCAGGGCTGGCGAAGAGTCGAAGGTGCTGTCTGTCGACGTTATAGAAAAGAAACTTGGCAGCGTGCTGATTGCCAGTGGAGAAGCGGGCTTGAACGCTTACCGCGACACTTTGCGCGAAACCGCCGAAAGGCTTGATATGGACAAGGAGTTCAAAAAGATCAATGCACTGATTTCGGCATTGTTGGCGACGCATGATTCGGCTGCGCTTACAACCAACTACGCAAAAGCCCTTTCAGTAGGTTTGAGATACGACGAAAACAGGAAACATCTGTTTGAGACTCTCTATGACGCTTTGCAAGAACAACACTTTGTTTCGCGGCCAATCCATCCGCAGCCGGAGAATGAGTACCGTGACATTGCCTTTTTTGAGAGTTATTTCTCCAATTACATTGAGGGAACGGAATTCGAGGTTGATGAAGCCAAACGGATTGTTGAGACAGGTATCCCGATAGCGAACAGGAACGAAGACTCACACGACATCTTGGGCACGTTCCAACTGGTGTCGAACCGGAGCGAGATGCAACGCTATCCTCAATCTCCGCAGGAATTGCTTGACATTCTACACCGCCGTCATGCCATATTGTTGTCGGGTCGTCCCGACCTGAACCCAGGACAATTCAAGCAGGTGAATAACCGCGCGGGAAACACCGAGTTCGTTGATGTAAAACTGGTTCAAGGAACATTGGAAGTCGGATTCGATTACTACACTGCGCTGAGCTCGCCTTTGGCAAAAGCCATTTTCATGATGTTCCTTATCAGCGAGACGCACCCTTTCAACGATGGCAACGGACGTACCGCCCGGGTGATGATGAACGCCGAACTGTTTAGGGCAGGCGAAGCCAAAATCATCGTGCCAACTGTGTATCGCGAAGATTATCTGCTTTCGCTCCGCAAGTTGAGCCGACAGGGGAATCCTACTACCTATATTAAGGTGATGGAAAAGATGCATCTTTTCGGGCAAACGCTATACGGTCGTACTTTTGCTGACCTATGGTCGTATTTGAAAAGCTGCAATGCTTTCGAGGAACCTGAAAAGGCCAAGCTGAAATTCATGTAACTCACTCTTTCCTCGGCTTTCGCGCCAAAGAGGTGGCGGATGTCCAACGGCAAGATAGTTGAAACAGGAAAATGGCTGAAAGCATAATCAACACCATCTAAACATAAGGACAAATGATTTTTTGATAGGGACATAAAAACTATCAGATAAATGCTATTGCATTGACACCCAGTTGTATAGAAACAGATACCCCGGGGAAATAGGGGACAAATCCCCCGAGGGTGTCCGAGACCCCCTTGACAAGCGTTATTATGAAGTAATTTTGCCGAGTACTTCAAATGATAACGAGTATGAAAACAAACAATTTCAAAAAGCGGATTCTGGTCATCATGGCCACCGCTTTGCTTTGCTGTGGTTCGGCAAAAGCACAAATCACCCCTTCGGTGTATGCCGGTTTAGGGAATTATACCAATCTGGGAGGAATGGTTGGAATAGGAACCGAAATACAGTACAAATTCGTTTCTGTCAATGCCGCCATAGGGTATGATGGCTGCAACCAGGTTTTCTCCAAAAAGGGATATTATGCAGGTAAGGAACGTGTCGGCGACAATCCTTTCATCGGATTCGATGTCGGCGTGAAGTGCTATTTCTACAAAGGCCTTTTCGGAGGCGTGAACTATGGACTTTTAGGCAAATACTGCCTGGAGGAGACGGCCGAACGGGTCAGGGTGGACAATTTTTATGACTTCTCCTTTACCTTAGGCTATAAATGGCACTATTACAAAGGACTTTATGGGATGGCCTGGCTGGGGGTGACTTCCAATAAGGATGCGAACCAGTTTGTGTTTATCTTTGACAGCAGAAGCTTTATACCCAGGGCGGGCTTAATCATTGGATACGAATTTAAACATTAAAAATCAAATCGTTATGAAAACAATTGCCAAATCAATAATCCTAATTGCTGTCATGTTTATTTATGGGTCATGCAGCAAAATCGTGCAAGAGAGTCCCGAAACCATCACCATCAGTGGCCATATCACCGACGAGGATGGACAACCTGTTGAAAATGTGAGTCTTGACTTGATGTGTATCACACGCATGAACTTGATGGGCTTTTACTATGGTACAGGCATTCACACGAAGACGGATGAAAACGGCTATTATTTCATCCAATTTGACAACAACGACGATTATTCCTATCGGTTGGATATCGAAAAGTCGGGGTATGACTATGTGCGAGGTTACCACGTGGAACGTTGGATCGCCTTGCAGGAACATGATGTGGTGATGAGGAAAAAAGAGGAATACATCGACCTCGGTTTGCCGAGCCGCACTATGTGGGCGAACTGTAATGTGGGAACCAACAAACCTGAAGGCATTGGCGATTACTTTGCGTGGGGAGAAGTTGCTCCCAAATCCACTTACAGTTGGGAAAACTACATACACTGCAACGGAGCTGGTGACCAGTTGACCAAGTATTGCAACAATCCAGCCTACGGCTACAACCACTTCACCGACACTTTGACGATATTGGACAGACCCGATGATGCCGGTTGGTGCAACTTCGATTGCAATCAAGGACCGCAGATTCCAAGCAAGGAACAATGGCAGGAACTGTACCAAAACACCACGCATACATGGACTACCCTAAATGGTGTGGCAGGTGTCCGTTTCGAGGCTAGCAATGGCAACAGCATTTTCCTGCCTGCTGGCGGAATGCGCCATGATGACGGAAACACCGTGGGTGTTGAACACGGCTACTACTGGTTGAATTCGTTCGATACGGGAAATCCGACCAATGCATGGAACTTCATGGTCGGTGCCGACCTTGACGTCATCGGCAACAGCACGGCCACAGCCGAACGATACATAGGCTTTTCTGTGCGTCCGGTGCATCCATACGGATGGCCATTTTGCCCTACGGGCAAGTGAATCATAGTGGAAAAACTTTGGCATCAATGGAGGACTTTCCAAACAAGGCGATGTAGCGTTCCATCAGGTCGATTCTCTCCTGTGTGTTGGAGTTGCCTTTCTTCGGCAGGAGCAAAGGTGCCGAACCGCTTGGAGCGCATCATGGCGGAGTTTGAGGCGGCCTATCCCGGAGTCATGGAGCGGGTGGCGGCTGCCTACCCCAATCTGACCAAGACGGAGACCCAACTTTTTGTGCTTTCGTTTCTGCAATTCCGCGCGAAGGAGGAGGCGGATTTGTTGGGTTTGAGCCAAAACACGGTGCTGCAGTACCGCTCCAACTTACGAAAAAAGACGGAAAACGCCTCGATTTCGTCTTTTTTGGAGGCGTAAAAATCTATATATACCGATTATAATTGCTTGATTTTCAATAGGTATTCCAAAGGAAAATCTATAATGGGCCTTTGGGTTGATTTTTTCTTTGATTTTTGTTATAGTTTTGCAGTAACGAAATCTAAAACCATAACGTCATGAAAAAAATTAGACTTTACCCCCTGCTTGCGCTCTTGCTGATGGCGGGAGGGCTGACGATGCAGGCGCAGAAACCGTTCAGACTTCAAGTCGGAGCCACGGGATTTGCCACTTGGGTGAATCCTGACTACCTCGAACAGACCGTTTTCGACTTCAATGACGGCCAACTGCCTGAAGGCTGGACCATTTACAGCGAAGGCAATGTTGTGGAGCCGTGGCGTTTCGAGACACCTACCTCCAATCCGCAACTCAATTTTCCGCCCGACGGTTCCACCTACCTTTATGCCCAATCCAACCAATTGAACAGCACGGATTACATGGAAGAGTTTTTCCATTCGCCCGCCATTGACTTGCATGGCTACAAAAGGGCTTTTGTCATGTTCGACTATGATTATATGGAGGATTGGAGCGATACCGAGGGCGAGTGTCAAATGAGAAGTGATGGCGTGTTGTGGTCATGGAGTAATCTTTTCTGGCCTTGGAACGCCCAATCAGGAAGGTTTCTTGGCGAAATAACCGAGATGATTTCACATCATTTCGAGATGCGTTTCCACTTCAAGAGTTGCTATGCCAACGACCATTTTGCCATCGACAATGTGACCATTCTCGGCGAGACAGAAGAACCCATTTCATACGATGTCCTCGGATTCAGGCTGTGGTTGGACGGCGCTTTGCTGGGCGATGTGACGGAAAACGAGTACCAAATCGATACGGACACTTTGCAGGATGGTCACGACTACACCCTTTCGGTGGCCAGCATCCTCACTGACGGCATCTCTGACACAACAGCGTTCACTTTCACTTATTCTTCCTGC